>JBEAVK010000300.1:0-3535 GCA_041160955.1 Bacteroidota bacterium | reverse complement strand
ATTGGTCGTGTCTTCCATGATGGATGTAGGTACAACCGTACAAATAAAATTACCACAAGCCAAAATTATCTAAGTAGTCGAAGTTATCGGCTCTAAGGAACGGTGTCGAAATAAAGGTACAAATGGGAAATTACACCTCTCCGTTTGCGCAGCGTTATAGATGCCGGATTTCAGATTTTGGATTTGCCGAAATCCGACATATCTATCCTGTTCTCTGAAATAAATTCTAATCTCTTTCTAATCTCTTTCTTAGAAGGCTCTTATAGCGCCAGTGAACCTTTGCGCCATTATTTAAAATTAACAGTAAAAAGTGTTTTAAAATGGCAAAAACAATACTTGTTCCAATTGATTTTAATATTGAATCATTGAATACCTTGAAAATCGCCCTCAATGATTTGCATGGTACTCGAGCCAATGTGGTATTGATATATGCAGAATACACCTCTGACTCAATTACCGAACTCATGTTCTATTCACGTGAGAAAAGGCTAAAAGCACTGCTCAAACCTGATTTTCAAGAAGCCTTAATTGTTCTTAAAAACAGATTTGAGAAAGTAATTGAAACTATTCGTATTGAGCTATTTCACGGTTATGGGGTCAATGCTTTTGTTCATTTTATTGAAGGGAATAAAATTGATACCATCTATATACCTAAATCCTATACGATCAAACTTTCATCAAATGGATTTGATCCTGTTCCTATTATTAAAAAATCTAAACTTCCGTACTCTGAAGCAGACTGGACAACAAGTATTTACACATCGAAGGAAGATCAATTAAACGATTTATTCAATTTTTAAATATACGATTTAACTATGAAAAAGGTTATACAACCTAATACTCCTTTAGAAAGGATAAAACTATTTTTTACTTTTTTTGATGCTCGCTGGGAAGATTTGACAAAAGACAATTGGATGAAAATTGTTTACAAAGATTTCAGCGCAGGGCTTATTGTAGCAATGACTGCAATACCGATGGCAATGGGCTTTGCCATGGCAATGGGTATGAGACCCGAACATGGTATTATTGCAGGCGCAGTGGCGTGTGTAGTGGGTCGTACTTTTGGTGGCTCAAAGTATCAAGTCTATGGACCAACTGCGGCTTTTATTCCTGTGATTGCTGCCTTAATTGCAAAATATAGTAACCCTGCAAATGGTGGTACTTTTGAGCAAGCACATGGTTTTTTGGTATTGGTTTCTATTATTTCGGGAATCATTCTGATGATAATGGGCATATATGGTGTGGGTAAATACGCCAAACTGGTGCCCAATTCAATTATTGTAGGTTTTACAATTGGTATTGCTGCTTCTATTGCACTGACTAATTTTGAAGACATTTTAGGTATAGAAAATTTTCAAGACTTTCTTGGCCAAGATGAGGATATTCATGGCGGTCTTATCCATAATTTATATTTAGCATTTGGCAACTTAGGCATTGTTAATATTTGGTCTATTTTCTTAGGTGTAATTACTTTTGTTTTAGCCAAATATTTACTCAAAATTTCCATTTATATTCCAGGTCCCGTTATTGCTATGGGTACTGCCACATTATTAGCATCTACTTTGTTGGCCGATAAAAATATTATATTGGTTCGTGATTTATATGGCTCTATCCCAAACAATTTTTTCAAATTGCAAATGCCCTATTTACCAACCATGAATGGGAGTGTCATGCTTGATATAATATACTTCGTTGTAGGTATTGTATTTGTATCAGGTGTAGAAAGCGTTTTGTGTTCTTCTATGGCGGACAGATTAGCCAAAAATGACCGAACGCCATTTAACCCAGACAAAGAATTTTTTGGTCAGGGTTTGGTTCAAATCATTACGCCATTGGTGCAAGGTTTCCCCTGTACAGGTGCATTAGCAAGAACAGCCACAAGTATAAAAGCAGGTGCTACAACACCATTGGCAGGTTATTTTAAAGCCATTCTTAAATTATTAATGGCTTATTATTTGGCTCAATATCTCGAATTGATACCAATGGCATGTATCGGGGGCATTCTTGTTTGGGTAGCCAGTAATATGATTAAACCCGCTGAAATAAAAGAAATTAAACAGCACGGCAAGTTTGAATTTTCGATGATGCTTTATACCGCCTTTATGGTTCCGATTACGGATTTTTTGACAGGCGTTTTATCTGCCTTAGTCATTTATTTTCTTGTAAAGAAATTTTATAATAAGAAACAAGATAAGGTAAGTGCCTTATCCGAGGATTGATTAAGGATATGATTTAGATCTTTAGTATCACCGCCCTTGCAAAGTGTTTTGTAAGGGCGGTGTGTTTTTATACCATTCTAGGAGACTGATGGGTGGCGTTATTGCTTGGGTTTTGGGGTATTTAGAGCGGTAGTTTTAAGGCCAAAATTTTGACTATCCGACAATGAACGCCAGTAGATGGATGATTTTCTAATCTTACGTTTTTCCCAAACGTGACAATAAATAAACCGGAATATAGTACTTTTACACGCCTAAAAACCACAACGTTATAAAGAAAGTCCATGTCCGCATGGAGGCAACATAAAACGACCATTCAGCATGTTGGCACAAAGATTAAAACTTGCTTTTGATAAATATATCGAGGCCCCCATTGAGGCTTGGAGGGTATTTGGCGACTTATGCGAGTTGGTTACGTTTAAGAAGAATGATGTGCTAAAAAAAAGCGGTAGCCTGGAAAAATACGGGTATTTTATTCTAAAAGGCAGTTGTGGTATTTTTCTCTGGAAAGAGAATAACTACGTGTGTTTGGATCTGTTTTATGAAGATGCTTTTTTTGGGGATTATATGTCGTATATCACTAATCAACCTTCTCTTTTGGAAACTATTGCCTTAGAAGATTGTGAACTGCTGCGCATTTCGAAGCAAAATTTCCTGAAATTGAAAGAAACACCAATGGGAATGATGATATTTTTAAATACTGCCGAGGCTTCTTTTGTGGAAAAACAGCAGCAGCAAATTGATTTATTGCTTAAAACTGCCGAACAACGGTACCTTGACCTCTTAGAAAAACAACCGCAACTGATCCAAAGAACGCCGCAAAAACATATTGCTTCTTACTTGGGCATTACCACCCAAAGTTTGAGCAGAATACGGAAGAAAATACAGCAATAAGTACTTCATTGATATTAGTTTGACCTATTGTCGTAGATATTTTAGGTCAGAACAAGTTGTTTTTGAGGCGAATAGTAGTCCTATTTAACGAGAAAACAGGGAAGTTATGGCCTAAAAGATCACGAGAATGGGCTAAACTAATATTGATGAAGTACTTAATCATTAGTACGATCGTGTAAAGTAGATGAGTTGGCGGTTACGCGACAGCATATTTAGTGTACGGCCTTAAATCCGGGGATAAAAAACCTGCTACGATATCGGATTTGGGTACGCCTCTTTCTTCTAGCATTTCTCCGACTTCCCATTCCGTCATGTTCTGTTGTACCCATATTTTACCATCAATAATATCAAAGTGCATGGGGCAGTCATGAACAAATTGATTGTTGTCCCAACCAATTGTTACGACTTGATAACGGTGTTGTTCT
>JBEAVK010000290.1:0-15098 GCA_041160955.1 Bacteroidota bacterium | reverse complement strand
CTCACCAATGCCAATCGTGGGTCGTTGCCGTATTTTCCGCATTTCCGCCTTGGACCATTGGATAACCCGGGCGAGCCATGTACTACGGTGGTGAGTACTACTGCACCGCCTACACCGCTGCCGGGGTTTTCGGTTTTTCCTAATCCAGCTGTAGATTACCTGCGCATTTTGCCTAATCGCTTATACAAGGGCGAAGGGGTATTCCGCTTATATACGGGTACAGGTACGCTTGTACGTGAGGTGGTTTTTGATCCATTATCGGCGGCAACTACCACAGTTGCAGTAGAAGATTTGTTATCTGGGATTTATTTTTATCAGGTATGGTGCGAGGGACGTATGGTAAGGGCAGATAAGGTGATTATTCAACATTAATAAAACCATAAGGGGCAAGTTTAATGAGGAAGTCCAGTCCAAGTAACAAAACAACCTCATTCCCCCCTTCTCCCAGCCATCAACACAAACACCTCCTTACCGATAAGTTTTCAACCGTTTACCACCACCCTCCACCAAATCCCGAATCACCACACTCGCCATGTGCAAGCCAAATAGTGCAGGAATATAGGAAATAGTGCCATAATAAGAGCGTTTAAAGTTGGTGCCATCGGTGAGTTTGCAGTTTTCTTTTTTTACCAATTCAGACGAAAACACCACTGTCACCCCGCGGCGAACGCCCTTTCGCTTGAGACCTTTGCGCACCGTTTGCGAAAATGGACAATTAAACGTTTCCGACAAATCCGCGACCTGTACTTTACTCGGATCGATACGTCCACCCGCACCCATGCTGCTGATAATCCGGATATCCAGTTGCTTACAGGCCACGATTAAGTATTGCTTGGGTTGTACCGAGTCGATACAATCAAAAACATAATCGAAATTACGATCCACTAGTTCTGTGGCTTTATCGGGCTGCAAAAAATCTTCGATCACCGTCAGGTTCAAATCGGGATTGATATCCTTCATGCGTTGCGCCATTACCGTCGTTTTGGGTACGCCCACGGTACTGTGCAAGGCTGGCAATTGGCGGTTGGTATTCGTAAGGTCAACGGTATCGCCATCCACAATGGTCATATTACCCACACCTGCACGGCAAAGGAATTCAGCGGCGAAACTACCCACGCCTCCCAGCCCAACGACCAGTATATTCATGTTTTTTAATCGCTCCAAGGCCGGGCCTGTGAGCAATAATTCGGTGCGCTGCAACCAATGAGGTGTTGTATATTGGCTATCGGCTACTGCTGCCGCTGCTATAATTTGCTCTGACATGATGTATTTGTTAAAAAAAGGCCGCAAATGTACGCCCTACTTTGGCATTTCCGGCAATTGCATATTTAGTTTTTCCAATTCCTCTACCAGCACCTTTGCCATGACATAATCGCGGTACCAACGGTTATCCACTGGACATATATGCCAAGGAATCTTGCTGTTGTTGATCGCATATTCGTAGGCTTCCATGTATTTATCCCAATGTTTGCGCTCCTCCCAATCGCCGTCGTTATGCTTCCAAAATTTTTCGGGATCGGTTTTACGCTCCATGAGTTGAACTTCTTGTTCCTCTTTAGACAGGTGCATATAGAATTTGAACACCAAGGTATTATTGTCTTTAGCCAATAATTCTTCAAAGGCATTGATCGCATTCATACGCATCTCCAGGCGTTCGGCATCGATCCAGCCATGCACACTATGGATCAAAATATCCTCGTAATGGCTGCGGTTAAAAATAGTCATCATCCCTTTTTGGGGGGCGACTTTGTGTACGCGCCAAAGAAAATCATGTGCAGCCTCCTCCTCGGTGGGCTTTTTAAACGATACCAAATTGAGACCAGCCACCGAACAACTGTCAAACACATTGCGCACTGCGCCGTCTTTACCGCTGGCATCCATACCCTGAAGGACAACAATGGCACTGTATTTACCTTGGGCATACATCAAATGCTGCAAAGTACCCAGGCGCTCGATCAAGGCTAATGTTTTTTCTTTGTATCCTTTTTTAGTCGCGCCTTCTGGGGCGGTTGTTGGTATTTTAGAAAGTACGATCATTAATATTTATGTTGTGTAGTTATATTTTACTCGCTCAATAATTTAGCCGCTAATCTCCGTGCTTCTTGCCGTGGACTTTTCCACCATTGCCCCGCCAAAACAGGCGTATAACTTATGCTGTTTTTATTGAAATAATAGCGCAATTTTTCCTCCCATTCGTGCGAAGGCGCATCTGTATGTGCAAATACGCCATCAAATTGAGGAATTAGTGTTTTTCCGTCCGTTCTGATCACCAGCGGTACTGTTAAATCAGCAACTTTGGAGTTCCTTTGGACACTACCCGGTTCAAAAAACGGCAATAACATAAGTTCTACCTCTTCCATAAACATGGTGGGTTTGAACAGTCGATCTGGATAATTTAATAAGATTTTTAATTTGGACAATTGATCTTTCACCGCTTTGGTATCGCCTTTTTGCAAATGATCGGCAAAAGTCACCAAATGCGAAAGGATACAAGTACCTAAGAAATTTTTGTCCGCCGCCAATACCGAGAATAGTCCCGCTGGAATGGAGTGTGCGATATACAATTTCTGAGTAGCGCGGGTCAAGGCAATATGCAATTGATTGATTCCCTCTTGGCTATTCCAAAAATGCAAATGTTTGGTCAATGTGCCACTTACATCGGTGTTGCCGTGCACCAAAGACAGCAGCAGCACATCCACGTGTTGGCCTTGTAATTCGGCAAATTGATACACGCCCAAGCCGTTTAATTGCAATTGCTGAATTTTCTCAAAACCCGGCGCATGGCGTTGACGTACACGCAACAGTTGGGTGGCGATCAGGTCGCGTTGTTGCACCGTGGCACAAGCAATACCTACTACTGGATAAGTTTTGGCGGGTGTTTGCTCAATCA
This sequence comes from Bacteroidota bacterium, assembly GCA_041160955.1. GTDB lineage: Bacteria > Bacteroidota > Bacteroidia > Chitinophagales > Saprospiraceae > M3007. Next base: position 12,208 of record JBEAVK010000290.1, on the reverse strand, counting down.
GGTTAAGCCAATCAATGATTTGGCGTGCTTCTGCTTCGTTGGTCTGTGTTTTTTCGTCGTAGCGTCCACCCACATTTTCTACCATCGTAATACCCTCGGCAGATCGGCCAGAAGGCAAACGTTTGAACGGTGTCCCGAAAGCAATCCTGTTAAAGTCCACCCATTCTTCTGGTGCGTCAGAGTGTTGATAATCAAGGGTATGTGAAAGCACACCAAGCGTTTTGCAATATTCCAAAAAGTCGTCGTCCGCTTGTGGTGTCATATCCTGTTTGGAATCGCCCATCACCACCAAATGCTTGGCTTGGTCAAACAACGTATAACATTGTTGTTTGGAAATATTGTGCGCTTCGTCCACCAACACCACATCAAAAAGCATATTGGAGTGCTTTACCACATCATTGGCAACGTGTGGGCTGACCAACAAAACAGGTAAGGTTTCGGTGAGTGCTTCAATATGCTTGCTAAATAATTCAGCAATATCCTTATCTGCTGATAATGCGCGGTTATCCTTTCCAAACCAAGTTTTATAAGCCTTGGAATCTGCTGATTTTAACTTTTTAAGTGCCGCATTTTTGCGTTGCTGCCAATAGTAACTCAGGTGTCCTGGCAAATTATTGCGCAGATCGTTAAAACCTTTGCTATAACCATCAATCGTATCTTTATCCCACAACAAAGCAGGCGTATATCTATCTTGCAAAAAATGATACAAATACCAACTATCAAAAGCAGCCACCCAATCGCGGGGTTTTACCCGACAAAGCGCACGTACCACTTTTTGCTCCGCAGGACGCAACGACAACCAATGCTTTTGCCAAACATAAAAATCGTTGAAATCGCGCAGGCTGAATTGTGTTTCCTCCAAGCGGCCAATCATTTCCTCCAAGAACTCCTGCCGTTTGGGAATAGTGAGCATTTCGTGGCGTACTGGGCTGGAATAAAGGCCAGAAGCGTTGAAATCCACTAAAAATTCATCCAAATGATTTTCTAAATCTTTCACAGAATCGCGGAAATCTATGCCTTGATGGATCGTTCTTGCATTGAGTCGTTTTACCTCTTCCCGAACATTGGCCGGTATTTTCTTTTGCCACTGCTCCAAGGATTTTTCAAATGTTTTGGTCAGTTCGGCAATACGGGGCAAATCGCGTGGATCGTACGTTTGCGGAAAATCAAAATCAAAATATTTTTGCAACGAATAGGCTTTGCGCAAATTTTCAAAAGCAACACCTACTTGTTCCTTATCGGCGGTCATCAATTTTACCTTATCGGAGAGCGCACCATATAGTTTCTCTACACCTGAAATAGGTTTACCAAAATCAGCACCAAAGCGATTGATACCATCCGCAATAGATTCGCGTATTTTTTTGGTCAACGAAGCCAATTCCAAGTAATGCTGCTCATAGCGGTCGTTGAGCGTTTCGGCATATTCGTTGGTACGCGTAATATACGTATGGTGTAACGCAGTGGCTTTTTCCAGCAATTGATTGACGGTATGAATCGTCCACTCAAAACTTTTACTGGCGCCTTGTTCCACAAAAATTTTGCCTTGCAAGCGGCTCAACGGGTGGTCGAGCGTCGGGAAACGTGCAAAAAGCGGCTCACTTACCCGAATAGCATCAATGATTTGATCGTATTCGGCTTTTGAAAATTCAAAATCACTGGGATTGATCTGGGTAAGCAGTAGATCTTTGGCTTCTTTGCGGTTGGCGCGCATAAATAAACCAACCGTTTCACTATAATTCAGAGTGCCAAAAACAGGCGTATGTAACAATTTCCAACCTTCGTCCAATTTACCCTGTTCGCGTTTGCACTGCTGCATGATGGTATTCATCAATTGCTGATCGCTCGCTGGTTTGCTTTTTGCATCAGCGGCAGCGCGGAGCATATCGGCCAACATCAGGTGGTCACCCGTCAAATCCCTCAAAATAAAGGAAAGATCGCCAAAACCCTTATCCACAATAAATTTTTGTGCACGGCGCAAGGCATTAATACTTTGAGAAACGACCAAACACTTTTTACCACTCATCAAGGCATTGATAATAATAGCCGAGATCAAATAAGTTTTCCCTGTACCACTCGCGCCTTCTACCACATTAATCGATGCTTTTTGAACGGCTTGAAGTACCTGCCGCTGCGATGGATCAAGCGGGAGTAAACTCAAAGAACTTTGCCAATCCGAATCCGCTGGAAGATCGGGAATGACAACTGGCGCATCGGTGCGGGTATTTTTAGGCAATGTGGGAAAAATACCTGCTACTGCCGACCAACTTAAACGCCCAGTCAGCGTAGCATATTCCGCCTCTGCTCCTCTGGGCAATGGCTGTACGCTCAATGGCAATCCTTCCTCGTGTGCTTTGGCCAATAACCGAACGGCGTCCGTAATTTCAGCGAGGTTGCGGTTGCTCAATTGTTTTCCTTCTGCCAATGCACGTGCCTTACTCGACAAATCGGAATCATTTAAACTATCGATCAGGTAAAACAATGGATAATTGGGCAAAATAGTATGATTTTCATTGCGCTGAACGATCCAACTATCGGGATTGGTAGCATGTGGCTCCAATTGAATTTGCCATAAAAACAAGGGGGCAGTGATATTGACACCACCCATTTTGGCCATTAAAACGGGATAACCTACGGCAAGATTTTTTGTACCAAATACCCGTTCCAAATTCCTCGATTCAAAATAAAAATGTGAAAACAGTTCACCTGCCTCCAAATGCTGTACTTGCAAGGGCATATCAAACGGTTTGCCTTCCATCAATGCACGGATACATTTCACCGCAAAATCATCGTCATTTAATTCGAATAGATCGGCCATATTGGCGCCACCAGGATTGGCCTGTAACCATGCTAAAGGTGCTCCTTTAAGATCGGTCAGCGTGGGCGTGTGTTGAGTTTCGGTATTTATCATCTACTTTGTTTGATATTTTTTAAGCGTATTTGTTATTGGCTTTGTCGCTATTGATTACACTATTGGTAAGCGTGAACGTAAGATCAATACAGGTGTAAATTGCATGAGCGGCCAACAACTATTACTGTTGTAGTACTTCATAAAGAACGTGTAAATAATATTTTCAAGTTCCTAAGGGCAAAAGAACGAAATTTGTTTCAAATTATGGCAACGAATCTACAAAAGTTGAAAATATTGCATTTCTTTGCCCTAAAATATGTAAATTATGAAAAAATTATACCTATCAACGTTATTGCTTTTTGTTTGTTTTGTTGCAGAGGCACAAAGTGTACTTCAAGCAAAAGCCAACCTACTCGCAGATGGCGTTGAGCAAAAAGTAATCAACTGGCGGCGCGACATCCACCAGAATCCGGAACTCGGCAACCGCGAATTTAAAACCGCTGAGAAAGTGGCCGCTCATTTGCGTAGTTTGGGCATCGAGGTAAAAACGGGCATTGCTTATACCGGCGTGGTAGGTATCCTCAAGGGCGGAAAACCTGGGCCAGTGATTGGCTTACGTGCCGATATGGATGCCTTGCCGGTGGTAGAACGCGTAGAAATACCGTTCAAGTCCACCCAAAAATCCACTTATAATGGGCAAGAAGTGGGTGTCATGCACGCCTGCGGACACGACTCGCACGTGGCGATCCTGATGGGTACGGCGGAGGTATTGGCTGGTATCAGAAAGGATATTGCCGGCACTATCGTATTTGTGTTTCAGCCCGCCGAAGAAGGCCCACCAGCCGGAGAAGAAGGTGGTGCGTCATTGATGATTAAAGAAGGTGTTTTGGACAATCCCAAAATTGAGGTCATGTTCGGGTTACATATCAATTCGGAGACCGAAGTAGGCCAAATTAACTACCGTTCGGGTGGCACAATGGCCTCTTCTGATTGGTTTTTTATCAAAGTGCACGGCAAACAAACGCATGGTTCTACACCTTGGACGGGCGTTGATCCTATCGTCATATCCGCACAAATCATACAAGGGCTACAAACCATCATCAGCCGCCAAGTGGACTTAACCCAACATCCGGCGGTGATTACTGTGGGCAAAATAGAAAGCGGTATTCGCGCCAATATTATCCCCGAACTAGCCGAATTAACAGGTACTATCCGCACTTTGGATACCGCCATGCAACGCCAAATTCATCTGAAAATCATACGGACAGTAGAGAAAATAGCCGAAAGTGCGGGTGGTCGCGCCGAGGTATCTATTGAAAACAAAACGCCGATCACTTATAACGATCCCAAACTCACCGCTTGGGCGTTGCCATCGCTTACAAAAGCCGCTGGAATAGGCAAAGTAAAAGAGATCAATCCACGCACAGGTGCCGAGGATTTTGGTTGTTATGGCCAGAAAGTACCTTCTTTCTTTTTCTTTTTGGGTGGCATGCCCAAAGGTACAAAAGTAGAAAACGCACCTGCACACCATACACCCGATTTTTATATCGACGAAAGTGGTTTCAAATTGGGGATCAATGCTTTTACGACACTGGTGCTGGATTATTGCGAAAAGGCAAGTTTGCCTGTGAAAAAATAGGAAATGTTGGCTTAAACTGCTCTAAAAAAATTTAAAATTGAACATTTAAAATTTAGCATTGAACATTAAAAAAATAATAATTAAAATTTTTTAATATTCAATGTTCAACGCTAAATTTTAAATGTTAAAGTGCGCCCTCTTACTCCTTAAACCCACCGTTTTTCCAGCATTCAAACGCTTCTTTCTCTGCATCTGTTAATTGTGGGCTACCTTTTTGTGGCATACGGCCTTTATCAATCTCTTCCCAAGCCTTCTCGAAATTGGGTTTCATTTCCGCATAAGTGGAGTAAATACCGAGGGACTCCGCAGAACCGCCTGCTTTATGACAGGTAGCACATTTTGCGTCGATAATCGCTTTCATATTGGTATTATAGGTGGAATTGATGGTACTGCAATCCAACGCTGGATCAGAACCACAAGACGTAATGAGTGCCGAAAAACCAATGCAAAAGGTAATGGCGACAAAAAGAAATGTTTTTTTCATAGATGAAAATATTGTAAAAGTTGAAATTATGCTGTTAAGGAACGATAAAAGATCGTGTAATCCGTAGGAAATTCGGTATAATATTTAAACAACACACCGAATTAAATCCCCCTATTTACATCAAAAAATAGATTACGCCGACAAATGTACAACCCATAAACGCGATTTTTTGTCCGTAGGTTGTACTTTTTTTATTTTTTGTTCAAAATTGATAAGAAAATTCTGGAAAGGTAAAATTAAAAATAATTTTTGTTTTTTGTTTTATTAAACCAAATAAAGAATATTATCTTTGTGGCATTAATTTTGCTAATCAACATTTTAAGCCGATACATTTTGTTGAATGAAAAAACAGCATCTAAATAGGAACTATAATACGCAAGATGCAGACCTTTACCAGTGGTGCATGGAGGCTATTCGTTTGGCACATCGCGATGCAGAGGAGTTTAAGCAATACGGGTTTACCCTAGAACGACTAAAAACCTTCAAAACAATGTGCGATCTTTTTCAAAAACTACCCGACGACGACGAAATGGTAGGTGAGCAAATGGTCAGTACAGAAAAGAAAACCCTTGCCGCCGAATCATTGCGTACCGCTATAAGAGGTGTGATGACAAGGGTTGCGCTCAAATTTCACGACAAAACAGGGCGTTATCGCAAATTTGGAACGTCCAAACTCGGTGATATGTCGGATGCACAACTCTTGTTCTGTGGAAGACGAGTGGTGCGGGTAGCAAGGGCGCAAATTGATTTTCTGGCAGAAGTAGGTATGAACGAACAGATCCTTCAAAGGGTCACCGATGCTTGTTCTACCTTCGAAACCGCCCTCAATATCCAACAAGATCGCCTCCACGACCGCGATATTGCCGTTGAAAGGCGGATGGAACAGGGCAATAAAATATACGCAGAATTAGTTTCTATATGCGATATCGGTAAAGACGTTTGGGCCACTAAAGACCGCGTCAAATACGACCAATATTGCATTTACGATAGCAATAACGACCAAAAAAAAGCCCGTAAAAATAATTCTCCTAGTTAAACTTACACCTTTTATATTATAACATTAAAATTATCATACTCATGAGCGAACAACAGTCGAATAACAATTCCGGCCTTTATGGAATTATTATCGGTATTCTTTTATTGCTATCCGGCGGACTTGGCTATTTCCTTTGGCAGAAAAACCAAACCATGCTACTCGAAAAAGAAAAGCAGGCAACGGAAGTAAAAAATCTTAATCTCGAAAAAGAACGAATCAGTAAATCATTGGACAGTTTATCGAATGCTTATGCTGGGCTACGTACCGAAAATGAAAGTCTGACGAGTAAAATAGCGAGTACTGCACAAATGGTACAGCAAAAACAAGCAGAAATCAAGAAAATTACGGTACAAAATACCAACGACCTCGCGGCATTGCGCGCTCAAGTAGCCGACTTGAATAAGTCTAAATCTGAAATGGAGACGATCATTAATGTCTTAAAAGCCGAAAACGCTCAACTAAAAGGCGAAAATGTACGCCTCACAGAAGAAGTATCGCAATTAAAAACAGATAAAGATCAACTCACAGGGCAAGTGACGAATCTAGCCGAAGAACTCAAAGCCCAAATCCAAAAAACGCAGTCCGCAGCATTTAAAGCGACTTCTTTCAAAGTCGAATTATTGCGTAAAAACAAAACTACCGGTAAGGCTCGCCGTGCGCGCGATCTGCAAGTAAGTTTCGATCTGGTGGACGTACCACAGCCCTATCAAGGTGGACAAACGCTCTACTTCGTGGTGACAGATGAAAAAGGTAATCCAATTTCAGCGGTTAACCCAACGAAGAAGACGATATCTACACCTACAGGTCCGATTGAGATTATGTCAATTCAGAGCAAACAAACCGTCTTGATGAATACGCAACGCATGGTGTTTAACTATAAATTGGAAGATAAACTAAAAGCAGGTAATTACGTGGTAGCCATTTACTGCGATAAGGGCTTGTTGGGTGCATCTTCGTTCCGTTTGTCCTAATGAGTACCGATTCATTGTTTGCATCGGTGGCCGAAATGCCACAATTATCACCAGCCTCACGGGTTTGGATTTATACGGCTGCCCGCCCTTTAACGGCGGCGGAACAAGCACAACTTGTTCCCGAACTACAACGATTTGCACAACACTGGACAGCACACAATGCTGCACTCAAGGCTACGGCAGAAGTATTTGCCAATCAAATGATTATATTGGTCGTAGATGAATCTCAGGCAGGTGCTAGTGGTTGCTCTATTGATAAATCAGTGCGTTTTTTAGAGCAGCAAAGTGAAGCAATAGGTGTCGATTTTTTTGATCGAATGCGTTTTGGATGGGTCAATGAACTGGGACAAATTGTATTCAATGCCCGCGACGAATTTGCGCCATTAAAAGCAGCAGGCACAGTGACTGACGATACATTAATGGTCAATTCACTCGCTGCAAACCTGTCGGAGATGAAAGAAAAATGGTTGATACCACTCGGAAAAAGTTGGCATAACCGCGTGATATAATTTATTTTTATAAAATCATCGTGAAAGAAACTCATTCACTCATAAGTACCATTGAGGACTTAATACAAACAGACAAAATCGAGCAGGCCGTAGAGGAACTGCTCGATTTTGATCTGAAATACCGCGTCGGTATCGGTGCTGATGTGCGTAATCTTTCGGCTAATTATTTGAGTGCCAAACGAGCGTACGAAATTCAGGAAACTTTAACACGCCCTGAATTTGTGGCTGCCGCATCCAAAATTAGACTCGCACTGTTGGCCATTACGAAAAACCTGACCTCCTTGCCTCCTACACAGCAGCCTACACAGTCAACTACACAGCAGACTATCGCCAATCCTTTTACAGATTTACCCAATACTAAACTGGCGATACTCTACGATCAGCAGGATGAAGCACGGGCAGAGCAATTGAACAAACACCTGACCGTGTTAAGGATGCGCAAAACGATTGAGGTGTATAATGTGCATCAAACGATTGGCGGTATGGATACCTTGGCCGCTGCCGAAGTTGCCATACAACACGCCGATTATATACTCTTGTTGATTTCATCTAATATTTTCAATACAAACGCCATTTGGCTCACCACTACCCTATCGGCCTTGGAAAAAGGCAAAAAAGTAGTCCCTATTCACATGGATAAAGCAGATTTGGAAGGCACTGGTTTGGAAAAACTACGCGCTTTGCCTTCGCAGAACCGAACAGTTACGGATTTTGCCAATGAAGAGCAGGCTTATAGTGAAATTGTAGAGGAAATAAAGCGTTTGGTTTTGAAGAAATAGTGTACAAAACACTGTTACGCCTTACTTAGGAATGAAATCAAAATAAAGGTACAAATTTGGCGGCTTCATTTTGCCCCTCTCCTCGTTATTCATCGGTTGTTTAGCACCACTAGACGCCCTCTTCATGCCTTGATAGTGACAAAATCATCTCTCCAAATCTGTACCTTTATTTAAATTTCATTCCTAATCTATAAATACGATCTTACCCGTTTGTTGCCCCGAACTTGTGGTAATGCTCCAATAAAAGCAACCTGTGCCAATTTTCGATTTTTCAAGTACCCATTGGAAATGATTAGGTTCGACCTGCTGGAGTACACGCTCTACAACCTGTCTCCCAAGATTATCAAAAACACGCAATTGAATATCGGATTTTTCTATCACATCAAATTCTAGCGTAGTATTTCCATGCGTTGGGTTTGGATAAGCTAATGCCGTCGTTTTATTGGGCAACTGCGCAAGGGATTCTGTTCCTACGATCACACCATCTTTATTATATACAGCGATCCCTCCTTGGTCACAACCAATCCATACATTATGATAACCATCCACCGCAAGCGCACTGATATTTGAATGAGGAAGCGGATAGTCCTTGAATTTATAATGCTGAATAACGCCATGATCCGACTCAAATAGTCCAAAATCAGGAATAGGAACATCAAAACAATTTATGCTAGAAGTGGTCACCCAAAAGTGATCGGCACCATCGAAGGCAATTGCCTCAAATTCCCCAAAATAGGGCGGTATATGGGCATTTTGCCAAGAAACGTCATCAAAATACACGATATCAAAAACCCCAACTACAAATAACTTCCCATCTGGTGCGATCGAAAGATCTCGAATAATATCTGTTTCATTTTCATAAGCGAGTGCCGAACGCGCTACGAAATGCCATTCAGAGCCGTTGTAGTATGCCAATCCACAATTGCCCGTACCTGGTTCATAGTTCCTGATCCACACCCAACCATTATGATCCACGGCTATTTTCTCTGCATTGCCACCCGGAGGCAAGGGTATTTGCTGATAAGTATTGTTTTCTATTTTACCAATATAATCAAATCCTCCTACCCAAATTTGATCTGTTCCCGATTGGCATGCCACACTAATTATAGGATCATACGGATAATTAACAGCGTTTATCGTTTTCCAACTTCCATCGTAAATTTGCAAACAGCCCCAATTGGCCACTAAAACACGATCATTTTTGTCCTTTGCTAGATCTCGTGCGCCATTGATATAACCATCATATTGACTAAATTCCCAAGTTTGATTTTCAAAGGTACTAATAACGGTTTTACCATTAGAACTACCCCAAATATTGTGATCAAATGCACCCCATATTTTTTGTTGGCCAGTAACCATCAGTTCCACCACTTGATTGTTGGGAATATCAAAGGCACTGGTTCTGATGGGAGTCCATGCTTGATTATTTTTTTTCAGTAATTTTCCTCCATCTAATGTCCACAGTTCATTGGTAGGACTTACAGAAAATCGAAAATTATATCCTAAGGCAACAGAAGCCATATTCATATCTGTATATTGGCCTTGGGATTCCCTACGATAAAGTTCATTTTGATGATCCCCCATCAAAATTTTATTATCGATGTCAAATACAATTTCATCTGCCCATATTGGAATGGTCTCTACTTCCCAATCCGTAGCAGATTTATGGTATAACTTATTATCGTCAACAAACCAAAACTTACCCTCAGCATCTATTTCCCAAGTAGATATATCTAGGCTTTGCGACGGCTCGTTAGGGTCAACTGGAGCATCCGTAGCAGATAAATGGAGGCCATCATAATGATAAAAACGGCTGATATTACTTTTAGAAGTATAAAAATACACACCACTAAGGTTTGGATTAACTTGTATTGCTCTTAGAACTTGGTCATTACCAAGCAAAGTATTAATATTATACACCTTCCAGCCTGTGCTGGGATGATAACTGGCTAGTGGCGTTTGAGCGTAATCAATATGCATCCAAATAAAGCCGTCTTTATCCATCCCAAGTTTCCGAATCCGAATTGGTTGATTGGGCGTAATATACGTCATGTCGTTTCCGTCCCATCGAACCAGCCCCACATAGGTGCCGAGCCACCGCGAGCCATTTTGATCAATAGCAATGCTTGTGATATTATTGAAAGGTAATTCCGAATTTGCCCGATTGTAAAAATTGGTTTCACCAGTAATCGTGTTATACTGTGCAACACCTCCATCAGTTGCAATCCAAGTATCCGTTCCATGATATGCTATTTCGTTGATCATAGTGGAGGTCGAATAATTTTTCCAAGTGTTATTTTGACCAAATAATAAAACGGGAAAAAATAATAATGTAAATTGAATGTATTTCATGTATTGACTGTTTTATAAATGTAAAAATATGAATTATAAAATAAGCGAAAGATAGGGTTCAATTTGTTAGGAGAAAGTAAAAAACAAACACAATAACACATAAATTATATTAATACTCATAATACATTGATTATAAATATCATTATTGTTTTGATTTCAAAAAAAATCGAAAACTCGCAAACCAGTTCCATTCGCCAAAAATGAAGCGCGAAAGTGCTACTGCTATCTTTAGGAACGGTGCCGGAATAAAGGTACAATTTGATGCACATCTTTTGACCTTATATTCCCTCTTTTTTGACTTAAATAGATGGGCTATTCGCGCCAAAAAACAGAAAATCTAAGGTCAAAATCTGAAGCCTGAATTTGCACCTTTATTTCAGCACCGTTCCTTAGCAATAATTCGAGCCACTAAGTTTTAAATTTACCTATCTTTGCATGATGAAAAACTTACCAATTGGCATACAAACCTTAACAGAACTCCGTGCTAAAAACGGTGTTTATGTGGACAAAACACAGTTGGTTCATCAGTTGGCAACAACTGGGAAATACTATTTTTTTGCTCGTCCACGTCGTTTTGGTAAATCGTTGTTGATTTCAACGCTCAAAGAACTCTATTTGGGCAATAAACCTTTATTTGAAGGACTTTGGATAGAAAATAATTGGGATTGGACGAAAACCAGTCCGGTGGTGCATTTTTCATTTGATGACATGGGATATAAGCAAGTAGGCTTAGAAACAGCGATTATTAAAGAGATTGCTCGATGGGCAAAACAGTATAAAATTCGTTTAACTGAAACGACATATAAACTGCAATTTAAGGAATTGCTTGAAAAAGTATCGAAAAAACACGGAAAAGTCACCTTACTGATAGACGAATACGACAAACCAATCATTGATTTTTTAGAAAAAGAGGATATTGAACAAGGCAAATTTAATCGGGATATTTTGCGTGAGTTTTATGGTATCATCAAAAATTCTGATGAATTATTGGAACTGGTATTTATCACAGGTATATCCAAATTTGCAAAAGTGTCGCTTTTTTCACACCTGAATAATTTAACGGATATTACTTTGTCTCCACAATATGCCGCACTTACAGGTTATACCCAAGAAGAACTAGAGTTTTATTTCCCGGATTATCTCCAAAATTGTATAGACCACTTTCAAATAAGCCGCGAAGAGTTGTTGACACAAATGAAAATTTGGTATAACGGATACAGTTGGGATGGTAAAACAAAGGTCTATAACCCGTTTGGCACACTCAATTTTTTATTCAATAAAACCTTTCTCAACCACTGGTTTAGTACGGGCAGCCCCGATTTTTTGATTAAAAAAATGCGGTCATTGACTTACTATAATGTCGAAAATTCGGTGGTTAATAACAGAATTTTGGATAAATACGATATTGATAATCTAACACTTATTCCTTTGTTGTTTCAAACAGGCTATTTGACGATTAAAAGCATGAATATAATGACGGGAGATATGGTTTTAGACTACCCAAATAAGGAGGTAAGGGAAAGTATGTATGAGTTTTTGATTGATGATGTGGCTAAAAATCCTCAGCGCGTACATACAGGTATGACAATG
>JBEAVK010000279.1:0-3541 GCA_041160955.1 Bacteroidota bacterium | reverse complement strand
TACGCATTTTTGACCCGTTATACTACCGTTTTTCGGCTTGTGTATTTGCATTAATGGGTGTTTTGGGCTGGGAAGTAGCCCAGCAATTCACCCGAAAATTCTATTTTGATCCCGATGATATCCTGTGGACTTTTGTTGGTGTAGGCGTGTATTGGATCATTACACAATGGTTTGGAACCGCCCGAACAGTGTCTATTTTGACATAATTATCGTTTTGCCATATATCCGCGCTCTTCTTCGGAAATATCGAGCAAAACATACCGTGCAATGCCACATATTTTCATCTCATCAAAAGCATCTACGATATTCTTATACCGTGCTGATGGCATAGACTTAATGATGACATATAGTTTAGAAATCGCCTTTTTTTGACCGGGATTTTTCAGGTCATCCTTTATTTCTTCGCCATATTCTGCATTTACGCGGCTTTTTTTATCCAATAAAACCCTGCGGAGGCCTTTGCTGGAAAAATCAGTTGAGTCCAGTTGCCCTGTGGCTAAACCTTCATAAAAATAGATTTTATCGTTTGCGCCTAATAAAAGCGTTATTGCTTGTCCACTTTTTAGGTCTTCACCGCGCTCTACGCCCTCCGTTTCTGGCATTACAATAGCCATAATATTGGGTTTGCTAAGCGAAGTAGTGAGCATAAAAAAAGTGATTAAGAGAAAGCCCAAGTCCACCATTGCCGTAAAATCGACTTTTGCAGACATACGTGCGGGACGGGCAGCAGATGAGGTGGTTTGTTCTATGGCAGCCATGATTTGTTGAATGTTAAGAGTGAAGGTAAAAACTTAGATAGCACACGGATTACACGGATTGGACACGGATTTACCTGTTTTTAATTAATAAAAATCCGTTTTAAAATGCCCCCCTTTAAAATCCGTGTCTAATCCGTGTAATCCGTGTGCCACCTAAATGAAGAAATATGGAATTATACCTACAAAACACTTATTGCAGTATAAACCTGACCGGCATTGTAAAACGCACCTTAACTGGATTTCCATTGGCCTCACCCGGTATCCAAGTTGGCATAGATTTGAGTACGCGCACGGCTTCTTTGCCACAGCCGCCACCGGGGTCTTTCAAAATGGCAATATCAGAAATAGAACCGTCAACGCCCACTACAAATCGGAGTGCGACTGTTCCCATAATATTAGTCTCTCTTGCACTAGCAGGATAAACAATATTATCGCGCAAATAGGCCATCATCGCTGCATCGCCGCCGGGGAACGAAGGCATTTTTTGGATATCGAAGGAGTCATATACTTTATCTGGAATGACCGTCTTGGGTGCTTCTACCACGCCACCAAAAACGGTTGGATCAATAATATCGGGTGCTATATCCGTAGTTCCTTGTACATCTTTGGCACCTACATCACCTTCTTTTTCTAAGAGTTCATCTACTTCTGTTGTAATTTTATCCGGTGCTTTCACATCTTCAACAATAACCGGTGGAACGAATACAAAAGTTGTACGCGCAGGCGGTGGTGGCGTAACTGGAGGAGGTGGCGGCGTAGGTGGTATTTCGGGGGTAAGGTCTGGTGGCGCCGACATAGTGACTTCTGTTTCATCGGGGCGTTCTACCATTACACCTGAGAGTGCGTTTGCAAATCGAGGCATGATAAACAAAAAGGCAATAAAAGATACGCCCAGCGCAAAGGCGCGCATCAAGGTTTTGTGATAAGAACGGCGTAATTGGTAAGCACCATAAGTTTTGTTGCGGTGGGCGAATATAATTTCTAGCATATCGCCATTATTGTAGTTTGACATAATTAATAATGTTTATAAATGATAAAATTATTGGACAATCACTTTCATTATCTCACTTTTATTCAGCAACCGACCTTGAGGCATAGCATATCCAGTACCAGTTGGGTATCCCGATGGAAATATGTAATGACAAAGCAATCCCAGTCCGTCCAGTGCACTAGACGGTGAATAGTATCAATAAAAAAAGTGGATTAGAAAAACCGTATTAAATCAAGTGCCTTATTTCAGCATAAGGCTATATTTTGCGCCCCTAAATGGCGTTTATTTCAAAGTGGCAAACAGTATTAAGCAATTATTAATCAAGCAATTACATGATTATTCAAGTCTAATGTGAATGGGCACTGTATATTTCACATCAACTGTAGTTCCATTAAAAGAGCCGGGTGTCCATTTGGGCATTTTTTTCAATACTTCGATATACGCTTCACCTAAGCCACAGCCGGGATCTTTGAGCACCTCGAAATTGGATAAATCGCCATTTTTCTTGACGACAAATCGTACGGCTCCTTTACGTGGGACACAATCTGGTTCTTTAAATTGGATATTATCACTAAGGTACTTTAGTAGTACCGCCTCCCCTCCTGGAAATTGGGGCATTCTCTCCAAATTTATTGTTTCATAAATGGTATCTTTAAGGCTATCTTTGGTCGAAAGTGCTACTTCAGGCTTGATGATCTCTTCATCTAAAGGGAAAGAAGGCTCTTCCACTGTTACTTCGCTATCACATTTACAGCCCGGGCCCACATACTGAATACGTGTAGGTGACCTAAAACCGCTAGGTTTATCCTGATGCATGGCCTCAAACTGTTGCATAAGAGCGCGCTGTAGAGCAAGTTCCGAAGTGGTATCCAGTGCGATCTCGAGCGTATCAAGAGGAGGTAAAGTATTACTTGGTTGTTCCATCACCTCAGCGTTCCAAGCATTAAAGCCAAGTGCTAAAACAGCACCTAGGGCGACAGAAAAAAGAATACGTATCATAAGAAAGCGATTTTCAAATTAGGTACAAGCCCTGAAAGAGCGAAACATCTACCCATCCAAGCCCTGAAAGGGCGACATATCTAACATAGGGCAGCGCCCTATGGAAGGGCAGCGCCCTATGGAAGGGCAGCGCCCTATGAAAAACGCCTATCAGCGAACAAGGCTGATAGGCGTTTAGGAAAAGGGTATGCGTATGCAATCGGATCACTCCAAACGGAAGCGAACCGGAAGCGTAAACTTCACCTTAACCGGGTTACCATTAGCCTCACCTGGAGTCCATCTTGGCATTTGATTTACCACGCGAACGGCTTCTTTACCGCAACCGCCACCTGGTTCTTTCAAAATTGTAACGCTTGAGATCGAGCCATCTTTGTTAACAACGAAACTCAATGCAGCAGTACCTTGGATATTATTTTCCCGAGCGATAGCCGGATAATTGATATTATCGCGAAGGAATTTCTGCAATTCGGCTTCACCACCTGGGAACGAAGGCATTTTTTGGATGTCAAAAGTTTCATAGACTTTATCTTCCACTACTTTAACGGGTTCAACAACTTCCAATTCCTTAGGGTTATCGAATGTTTCTGGTGGAGCGTCGTCGTTACCTTTTACATCGGCCTTACCGATATCCGCTTTTTCTTCTTGAAGTTCCTCAATATCCTTTTTAGGTTCTTCTTTTTGCACTTCTTCATCTTTTTTAATGATTGGAGGAACAAACTGAACCGTAGTCCGGGTTGGCGGCGGCGGAGTTGGCGGCGGTGGTGGTGGTGGTGGTGGTACATCTGTACTCAAA
>JBEAVK010000207.1:0-8761 GCA_041160955.1 Bacteroidota bacterium | reverse complement strand
CTTCGCTGGTTTATGGGAATGCTCCTGATACATTAACCATCTTTGGAGGCCATTACTTAGCCTTATCCATACCAATAATGACAGCCCAACAAGCGACCAACCCATATTTTGCCTTCTTTTTCTAGGAAGAAATATGATTATGACGAGTAAAAAACTTATCATTGGGATAAATAACATCCAGTCCTTTTGGTACGAATCATATATAATCAATTCACTGTTTCTTTTTGGTGTTTTGAGTAAAAAGTATATTTCATCACCAAAAGCAACAATCGAACTTAATAAGCCCAGCATGTTGATACTATTTAAAAAAATTGCTTTACGAAGGCTAGAAATCTTAAAAAAGAAAGTAAAAAGAGTAAAAAGAAGCAAGGAAATAACATAACTTTCGATGGCTGTTTCGGCAATAATTCTTGGTATATTGATTTGCATGATTTATGAATGCTTTAGTTTGGCAGGCGTATCAAATGAAATGTTGTATTTTCAGGTTAAAACGAATTTCAGATGTAATTAATGGTGTCCTGATGCTTAATAAAGGTGCAAAATACGTACATTTTGCGGCTTACGCATGTATTATAGGTGAACTACCCAGCCGCCACCAAAAAATTCCCGGAGGGAATATATGTTTATAGGCTGAATAGGGTAAATTGCCCGAATCCCGTAGGGATTTTATGTAAAAACGTGCAAAACAACATACATTCCCTACGGGAATTGAACTAGGTTTTTCATTCCACCCTATAAACATACATTCCCTACGGGAATTGAACCAGGTTTTTCATTCCACCCTATAAACATACATTCCCTATGGGAATATGGGTGGCGACTGGACAGTTATCGGATTTTATACAAAAGCGCATTTATCAATGTCACATACTTATTATTTTTTTGCTACAAATTATTTGCGCACATAACCAGTATTGTCTAAATTTAATTTACGGTGTATTCAAGTTGTGGGGTCAATAATTGTTTATTATAAAAATCTTTTATCAACCCCAACAACCCAAATAAATTGCTCAAATGGCAGGTGTTTTTACTAGGAACCCATAATTTTGTTCAGTTCGTCTTTGGTTTTGCCTAGTTTTACTTGAAGTTTGCCAAGCATTTCCTCTTTTTGACCTTCTGCGTACATGAGGTCGTTGTCTGTCAAATCGGCAAAATGCTTTTTGAGATTTCCTTTCATCTCGTTCCAAGTGCCTTTTACTGTGGTAGTATTCATATTTTTAAAAATTTTGTCCCCGTTATTCGCGGAGGGTTAAGCGAAAAATTATTTTTGAAGCATTGTACACTGTACAGATTTGGGTGAACTCTAATGCGTTTTTGATTTGCCATTGATCGTTGCATCCGCCATGGCATCGCTTACTTTTTCACTTCCTTTTTCTACCATATCGGTGATCTCAATTTTGAGACCGACCATTTTGTCAGTGATTTTCTCCACCAAATCTTCGAATTTAGTGTACACCTCATCCGTATATTCGGCTCCTTTTTTGGTGATTTTTTTGCGTGTAGTCGCACCACTATCTGGTGCAAACATAACGCCCAACAATGCACCTGTGGCAATCCCTGCCAATGTGCCTAATAAAATTTTTACTTTACTCATTTTTACTTTTTTTAGACTTATAAATAATAGTACAAAGGTAGGTCGTATTGTTCGCCTTAATTTTACACAAATCTTCAAAAACATTACAAGATTCACGCTTGATTTCATTCTTTTGGGTCAATAGCATACGTGTTTTTGTAAGTAAACTTAGTACACTGTAAAATAAGTTTTTTTAGGTTTTGATGTCTCTATTTTCAGCATATTTGTAGCAGTTGACCGACCCAGAATGGGTCAAATGTTTATAGCAAAATCGCGGTTGCAATACGCGTGCGACCCTGTAGGGGTCGAATGTCATACAGCCACATTGCTCTATAAACATTTGACCCATTCTGGGTCGGTTACACCCTCAAAATATAAAAAAACTTATTTTACAGTGTACTTAGAGCGAATTTATAGGAATTAAAGCAATCACAAATTCCTCATTTCTTCAAAAAAGGGTGTTTGTTTTTCTTCTACACATTTACAGGCATAGAGGTACATGGCGGCACTCCACGATTGCCAATTTTGCCCTTTAGGCTCGCCGTCTTGCGCTTTGATCCATTCGTTAAAACCATATTGGGTTTTCTGAGCATTGGACGCATTTTCATCTAAATTTTCAGCAATATTTTCGATTTTCTTAATGTCAGAATGCGTATGTGCAGTATCAAAATTTGTTTTTTTAATACAATCGGTCAATGCCATTAATTTTTCTTCTGCCAATGAAAACCGTTTTGCGGCTACCAAAGCCGCTACATAAAAGCCACAGATAAAAGGCCAAATACCGCCATTGTGGTACTCACCGGGGTTATTAAATAGGGCATATCGCTCGTGCCAATCGGGGTCTTCGGGATGGGTATAAGGAAAAAAATTGGGCGGCAAATCAAGGGCTAATTCGCCTCTGCTTTTCATCGCCTCACATTCCGCTTCTATCCAAGAAACCATCTCATCAGCACGGGTAGGCGAGGCTATACCCGATAAAATAGCCAAACTATTGCCCAATAAATCAAACCTTTCGCTGCTGTGAATTTTGTACGACCAAAATGCAAAATAGGGTTTGTGTTTTACCACCAACCCCTCGTGTACATGATGGTGTATTAAGCCACTTGTGATGGTAAATCTAACCATTTCTTGACGTATTTTTTGGGCGCGTTCATCTTGGTGTAAAATACGTAAATAACTATAAACCAATGTATTGACAAATAATCCGTAACCAAGTACCCATTGTTCATCGCGCCAATCACTGGTGGGCTGTTGCGCCACTAGATACCTGTCGGATGGGCTTTGATATTCCATCCAAATCAATGCTTTTTCGGTGGCTTCTGTTAAAAAATCGGGTTCATTATTGACCTTCCTATACACACCAATAGCCAATAAGAACAAAGGCGTTGTATCACTCGATCCTCTATCATCTTCGTCATGCACTAAGGAGGAAATATGTCCTTTGGGTGTCTGATTTTTAGCCAATGTTTCCAATGTTTTCCGCATACTTTTCAGTAATTCTTTGTTTCCAGAAACGGCGATACCGAAAATGGAAATCATCAGATCGCGGGTATAAGGCTCGGGGTAACCCCAACCGGCGGTACGTGGCAATCCTTGGAATGGCCCGTGCATATTGTGCAATAAAACGGCCAGGGCTGCTGTTTTCGCGGTGTCTATGGTTTCTTGATTTATTTTTTTCATAAAATGCGGCGTTCTATTATTTCCACAAATTTTTTCGCCACTATGCGGTAATCAAAATTAGCCACTACCCGTTTTCTACCGGCTTTACCCATTTTTTCGCGCAATGCGGCATCATTCATCAGCGTCAATAAACCTTTGGCAATGTCTTGCACATTAGCGCGATAATCTACTGTGCGCGGCTCAGTGAACAATACCTTATGGTTGTCGCCATAGCCCGATTCTTTGCCTAAAATAACTTCATTCACTACAATTTTTTTAGCGACACTGGCTAAAAAAGCCGTTTCACCATCAATTAAGGTATCCAACATACCCATTGCATTAATACCGATAACAGGTTTTTCGCACGCGCCTGCTTCTACCTGTGGCATCCCGAACCCTTCCAATCGAGAGGGGGCTGCATAAATATCACAAGCGGCAATGAGATAAGGCATAAAATTTCTGGAAATCGTGTTGGTCGCATAAGTAACATTTTTTTCAATACCTAAATCTATGGCCATTTTTAAATCTTCAAAATTTTGCGCTTCTGTACGCGGTTGAGGCCATACTTTGCACACATATTTCCAAGCGGGTGCTTGGGAATCAATAATAGCCAACGCTTGCATCACCTCTTGTGCGCCCTTTGATGCGGCATCTCCGCCGACCGTCAAAATCATTAATTGTTCGGGTGAAATACCCAAAGATGCTCGAACTGCTAAGATTTTAGGGTCGTTTTTATCATAAGGCTGAAAAGTATCGGTATCGCAACCAACGGGCAATACTTCTATTTTATCGCCATTAATCCCATCTCTTACATACATCTCTTTTACCCAATGCGATGTAACTAAAATCAAAGGGAGCGCATTGAGCACTTCTTGATAATTAGCAATATAGCCATCAGCGACCAACCAAGGAACGGGCTGAATGCCATACCGCTGGGGGTGCAAAACCAATTGCGGTGTATGTCCCCAATAGCCTACACCAACCACAACATCAGGTTTGAACCAGCGATAATACCATTCTTTTTCTTGCGCCGATTCAGCGTGAACAGCGCGTGCGTCCACCCCCATTTCAAGCAGCCCTTTGTACAAAAGGTCACCCTGTGTTGCCAATCCGCCTGGTGAAGGAGGATAATCGTAAAGTACCAATACCTTCATATATTATTCTTTTTTTGTTTTTCTGCTAACGCTTGCGCTTCGCTCAACGCAATGGCGATGGCTTGTTTACGATTCGTAAGGGTGTTGTAAAGGCGGGCAAAAACAATCCAACTAAAAGATCTGTAATTGTTCCTCTGTTACAAAGTTATAATATTTACATTACAAGTGTTTTTTATAACAATGCAAAGGTGGGGTGTTTAACGATGGGCAGCGTTGCAGAATTACGGAGAAGATTTGCAAGGTTCACACATTTACTAGGTAGTAGATCAATAAAAGAAAGTTTGCGCGTGAATGATGTATTGAATAAAAACATAGGTTTTAACTGCTGTACTTCGCTCAACTATATCGAAGACCGCAAAAACGCCATCATCAGACGGTAAATACTCTTGAAGGTGAGTTTTTTGTTTAGGTAAGTGTAGCGTTTTGCAAGGTGTATCTACTCAAGTATTATTCGCCAAAAAACGCTTCAAACGCTGCTCAAATTCATCCGTTTTTTTTACGGAAACGGGTAATTGAACACCATTAGTCAGATAAATCATCCCTGAACGACCTACTTTTTCAAAACGATCCACATACGCCAGATTTACAATAGAGCCATGGTGTGTGCGACAAAACTGGATTTCGGGCAATTGATTTTGGATATATTTTAAGGACAGATAGGTATGAATTTTCTCCGTTTGATTTTGTTTTACATACATAATTTCAACCACCGATTGGTCTGCAAGGCAATAAACGATCTCTTTATGCCTCAAGATCACCTGCCCTTTCCTAGCATCCGAAATGACTATGCCTTTATATTCTTCCTCAGGATTTGTAATGTTTTCCGTGTTTTCCATTACCTTTTTATAAGCCGCTCTCACGGCCTCCATCAAGTCATCGGCACTAAATGGCTTTACCAAATAAGCCCAAGGTTGCACCGCATTGATGGCTTTAATGGCATATTGTGCAAAAGCAGTAACAAAAATGACACCATATTGCAAATTTTTGGTACGGTTCAGCAAATCAAAACCACTTTCATAGGGTGACATTTGAATATCGAGGAAGAGCAAATCGGGTTGATGCTGTTCCACGAGCATAATAGCCTCGCTAATATTATTGGATTTGGCCACAACGGTTACTTGTGGGCAAAATTCGCCCAACATACCGATCAGCGTTTTTTGTGCAGCACTTTCGTCGTCAACGATTATTGCTCTAATTTTTCTCATCATCAATTTTGGGGAGTTGCGATTGATTCTTTAGCGAAAAGGAAATCACCACATGGGTGCCTGCTTGTGCTGGTTGTTCGTTTTTTCGGTCATTCACCGTTAAATCAATATCGTGGTGGTATAAAGTATTGAGTGTTTGTATTTTTTTAAACAGTAACTCCATGCCTTTTGATTTGTGTTGCGGGTTAAGTATAATTTTAGTTTGTTTTGCTTTTTCGATACCGATACCATTATCGGTAATTTGACACCTTAACCGATTGCCAACCATATCAAATGCGACTTCGATTAAAGTCTCGCCATCTTGGTTCAAGCCGTGTATCGTAGCATTCTCGAGCAATGGTTGGAGGAGCATGGAGGGAAAAAGCAGGTCAGGAGGAATATTCGGTGTACTGGTAACAATGTATTCAAATCGGTCTTCAAACCTCAATTGCACCATGTCCAAATAATCGTTCACGTACAATACTTCTTCGTGGAATGGAATAAAATGATGCTCCGAGAACTCCATGGTTTTGCGCAGCAATCGGGTAAAAATAGCAATATAAATACTCGCTTTTGCGGCATTGGGTGGGTAAAAAAACTGTTGGATGGCATTGATACTGTTACCAATAAAATGAGGATTAATCTGCGCCTGCAATGCCTGTATTTTTAATTCTGCCAACTGAGTCTGTATGATACGAAATTGGTTTCCTGCGCGTATGATTCGGTATAAACCCAAAATAATTAACACCCAACAAATACACCAAAACAGGGCTGTTCCGTACCAAGGCGTATCTTTTACCAATATAAAATAATTGGGTTCGAATATTGAACTACCTGCTTTATTGCTAGTAAGTGCGCTGATGAGGTATCGCCCTGAGGGTAAATTCAGCCCCATTTGTAGTACGCCATGCTCTGCGATGCTAGACTCCTGAGGTGCTCGAAACCCAGCCCTAATCCAGCCCAAAAGGTGATCAAAAGTGATATTGTACCAAGTAGGGAATTGCTTAGTAATGGTACACTCAAAGTTTGTATTAAAATCGCTATTATAGTCCTGTACAGAGAGTTCCAGTTCAACCGCATTAGCATCGGATGGGATACATAATACCGATGCCCCAAGCAGGGTATCCAGTAAACTAATCTTAATGTTTTTTTCAGCCATTCTGTAGCGTAATGCTGTAAAAAAGATAGGAAAACTGCTCCCTTTTTTGATGGTTGACAGCGGCCTACACGTAACGCCAGCCGAAGTTCCCACCCAAAGCGTATCATTGGCCACCAACACACAGTTGACATCTAGATTGGCCAATCCGTCTTGTAACCCAAAATATTGTGTTTTATACTCCTTATCGAGTGTAAATATCCCCTGATTAGTCGCTATCCAAAGTTTGCCATCTGCATCTTGGAAAAGAGATTGTATATTACGAATACCCGTATTAAAACAATAATCCATTAGTTGGAGTGACAATACCGCTCCGTTTTTAACATGGAGCCGGATTAAACCATGTTGAGGTGTTACCGCCCACAGAATGCCTTGCCCGCCATTTTCGAGTGCCAATACCCGATTCCCTAATTCGGAGAAGCGTTCACCCCAATTGAATTGAAAGGCTTGTTGCTCACATTTTAGGCCGTTGGTTCCACCTTCCCATAATATACCTTCGCTATCTTGACATAAAGCCGTGGCTCGTTCGGCCTTGATTCGACTCACTTCCGTAGCATTTAAGGGGAGAAAATAAACTGAACCTCCTGTACCTATCCAAAGTGTATCCTTTCGGTATTCCATTTCTTTTATGGCCGAGAGGTCCGTACTTAGGGTTACTTTCCCTTTTTGATAATGATATAGCCCTAAATCACTTCCAATCCAATAGTCATGTGGCGCAATACGTTTGATTTCCCTACATTTATTGTATTTTTCTATGCCTGGTAAAGGTATTTTTTTTACTCCTTCCTTTGAAATATGATGCAAGAATCCCTTGTCGTCACCAGCAAGTATGCCTCCGCCAGTTGCAGTGGACAATGCTGTGATATTGGTAGGAGTATGATCAGATGACAGGTTATATATCGTAGATTCATTAGGCCCCAACCGAAACACCCCTTCACCAATAGTACCAAACCAAAATCCACCTTGGTTGTCTTCTATGATGGAGTTGACTCTTTTTCCAGTGATATAGGAACTATAACTAGAAAGAGAATGAAATGGTGGCATAAAACAAATAGCCCCTTTATTGGACGTACCCACCCAAAAGCGTCCTTGACTATCGGCAAACAATTTGCCAAATATATCTTTATGTTCCGCTATCAAGTGCATACTATCCCCTTTTATATGGTACATTTTCAGGTGGGGTGACATGACTATCAATTTATCACCGATCGCGATAGCATCGGTAAAACCTTTAAATAGCAATGGACTGGACTTATCAAATATGATTTTTTGGAGTATATCACCATTGATGGAGATTCGAAACAATCCGGTAGTCAGGGCATATAGCGTTCCATTTACTTCTAAGATGGAAAGAACATCATGTGGCCATTTGACTCGGATGACACTATCTTGTTTTAATATAAAAAACGTTTGATCCTTACCACAAATCCATTTTCTTCCTAATTTGTCCTCGTAGTATGTAACAATAGCAGATTTTAAAGAAATTTTTGAAAGAAGGTTATCTGCTGCTGCGGTTTGGATATGCCCATTTTTCCGGATACTCAGATTTTTCTTAAAACAAGATATCCATAGATCACCATCAGAACTTGAAAACAGCCCCAGTACCTCGGGATCGGGTAGCCCTTCTTCTACCCCAAAGTGCTCAAATCGAGTGCCATCAAACCTGGAAAGACCTTGGTTGGTACCAAACCATAAAAACCCATTTTTGTCCTGTACGCCACAATATACTGTATTGCCCGAAAGGCCATCCTTCGTCGTATATTGATTATACGCTGGGATTTGAGCTTGCACTATACTAGCGGCGATAAAAAGGGTTAAAAAAAGGACAAATTTCATGTACATATATTTGTCCGACAAAGGTAACAAATAGTAAGTATTTGATCTATGCGATTTGCTAACTGTGCCGTTTTGAGCCGTAACTGTGCAAGCCTCGTACAGTTATCAGACGAATGCGCACAGTTAAGAAAAAAGTAAGCCGCTTAAAATCGGTCAGCCTAATTTTGTACTATCAAAACAAAACGCTCTTTCAATATAC
>JBEAVK010000204.1:0-41887 GCA_041160955.1 Bacteroidota bacterium | reverse complement strand
TTAGTCCCGCCCCAGCAAATCTCCTAAAAAATCAGGTTCATACTCAGCATACTCGCGCACCGAACTTGGCACAATAGTGACCGGAAAAGGCGACCGCGCATCTACATCTGCTCGGTGGTATAATTCGCCTAAAAACTCAAATTCTTTGTCTGTATGCGTTGGTAAACCCTCCAAAAGTGCTTGAACTTGCGAGAGAGGCATTTCCCACTCTTTGGCCAAACGCAGTGCAGAAGGCTGCATGAAATGAATATAGTACAATTCATGGGTGCTGTGGTCATTGACCTGCCGATAATCCAAGTCGAGTTTAAATTGATTACGCCAAGCCTCAATATCGGCTTGGAGCAAAGACATATCATTGACAAAAGTCTCCTTCGTGACATACCCCTCCACCTCAGGCGTGAATTCGCGTAAAATATTGGTAGCCGATTCATGGCACCACATACAATTCCCAGGCTTACCTGCTATGCCCAAGGCTGCACTGGTAGCGGAGATCAGATGCCCATCTTCATTGTAGATCGCAAAGCGGAATTGACCATTCGGCATAACGGCGATGACTTCAGTCTCTTTTCTTTTAAAATTGCCTTGTTCCAAATCACCGGTGCCTTCATCGGCTAAAAAGGCCATTTCGAGTGGATTTTTACTCGGTACATAGCGAATAAGCCGTTGTCCGATCGCTACGCTCGAATGCACCACCGCAAAAGATCGTTCATTTTTTTTAAATTTATACTTACGCTTAAAGGTTTTGAGGGTTTCCTCAGCACCTGTTATCCGATAGTAATGCGCTGGCGAATGCACCGTCAATACCATAAAACGTCCGAGGTCGATACCACGAAAACGCTGGTATTCGTCCGTCTTTTTCAAAGAATCTAGTATGCCCGCTAATGGCTGGTGTGCCGAAACAGGAAAACCTAATGCCATTAAATTGAGTGAAAACACATTCGGTGCTATCATTTTTACCGCACTATCAAATGAACCTGCTGGCAACTGTGCGCCCAAATGCGACATACCCCAAATCAACCCTTTTCGCATGTGTTTCCATTCTTCGTTGGGTATTGTTTTAGTCCAACGCAATTGGATGGTCAATTGCGCTTCCGTAATAACAATTGCTGATTTTTGGGTCAAAAAACCAGCAGACAAAACACCTAAACAGAGTAATAAGCCAGCAAATAGCGTTTTTGAGTACATTCAATTACCATTAAGTTCATTAAAAATTACGCCACAAACTTAGTAAATAAGTGTAAATATCCAGCCATCTTTTGGGATTATGCCCTTCATCAAAAGTCCTTGATGGCAACAAAACGGAAAATGGGGTGTTTGGGGCGAAAAATTTGTTGAAAAAACATTAAAAAACGCTACTTAATCTTATATAATTGTTAACATTAATAAGTGTATCCAAAGTGCCACGCTACGCTTTTGTGAACTAAAAAATAAGCAAAGCGTCACAACGCTACGCTTTTGTGAACTATTGTGTTCTTTTGTGGTAGGAAAAAGTGTACGTTACGTCCAAAGAATACACAACGCATTAAATGGGAAAACGCCTTGGGAAACCTTCATTGAAAAAACATTAAAAAACGCTACTTAATCTTATATAAGTGTTAACTTTAATAAGGATGTTCATACAGTACTTCATCCCAAATTTCAAAGTCTAATACGCAAAACAAAAGTGTACGGCTGCAAAAATTACGTATAAGTGCTTGGACACAATTAAATCCAAATAATGTCCTCATATTTGTGCGCCTTTTATCCTAATACACGCAATGCGACAAATCGTATTATACGGTCTTATTTTGGGTGCGTTATTTTTACTGCTCCAATATATTCAGTACCGCTTGTTGTTCCTACAGCACGCAGAATCGATTTATACGGGCGTTGTTGCGGCCATTTGTTGTGTAGCAGGGATTTGGGCAGGCGTGGTACTTACCCAAAAATTTCAAACAAAAACAACACTACCGTTAGAATACCCCCAAGAGCGGTTGCCAGCATTTAACAGCAACGAAAAGTCGATATTAGCCTTTAATATTTCCCAACGCGAATTGGAGGTATTGCAATTGATGGCCGACGGATTGAGTAACCAACAAATCGCCGATGCCCTTTTTATTTCCCTCAATACCGTAAAAACACATACTTCCAATGTGTTCTCCAAATTAGACGTACAAAGGCGTACTCAAGCAATTCAAAAGGCAAAAGCGCTGGAATTGATCGCGTAAGTACTCGTACTAAAGTATGAAAACTTGGCTCAAACGCATTTTCACCCAAAAGTATGAGTACCGAAAACCCATTAGTTCCGTCATTTGTGGTCACTTTTCACATAAAACACGATCTAATTATGAAAAAAATTATTCTCAACTATGGACTTTATTCGGGTGCGGTTTCGGCTTTATTAATGGCCATTACAACGTATAGTATTAGGCAAAACGGTATTTCCGACAACGGGGCAATTTATGGCTATGCTGGTATGATCCTTAGCATGGTGTTTGTGTATTTGGGTGTGCGGCTTTTCCGCGACCGCGAGCGCGGTGGCGTTATTTCATTTGGAGAGGCATTCAAAGTCGGCGGCCTCATTGCCCTTATTTCATGTACTTTTTATGTCGTGACTTGGCTCTTGATGTACGAGTTTTTTCTCCCCGATTTTATGGAGCAGTATATTGCTTATTCATTGGATAAAATGAAAGCCGAAGGCAAACCAGAAGTGGATATTGAACTGGCGCGTACGCAAATGGCTGATGCACAGGAAATGTATAAAAATCCGCTCTATAGGGTTGCTTTTACGTTTATCGAACCGTTGCCCGTGGCTTTATTGATGAGTATGGTTTCAGCATTGATTTTAAAGAAAAAATAATATTTTACCCAGCAATTTCCCTTAGGAATGAGATTTAAATAAAGGTGCAAATTTGGGGAGATGATTTTGTCACTATCAAGGCATGAAGAGGGCATTTAGTGGGGCTAAATAACCGATGAATAACGAAGAGAGGGGCAAAATAAAGCCGCCAAATCTGTACCTTTATTTGAATCTCATTCCTTATGGATCAAAACTAAGACAGGATAGCAAAACGGATGAAACGGATTACCCGGATTTAAACGGATTATTTTGAATCAATCCGCTCTAATCCGTAAAATCCGTTTCATCCGTTCTTCCATTGAATAACAGGGTGCATGTCAAATGGGAAATTGCTGTATTATACCAAATTCAACTTATTAAACAATTGACAATCAAACACTTAACATAAAACATTTCGATAACAAAAACATGAAAAGAGTAACTGGTTTGGGCGGCATTTTATTCACTCGATCCTGAAGGCAATAAGATCGAACTTTGGGAACCGGTAGATGAGGTTTGTCAAAAAATGTTGGGCGTGGTAATGGGGGAATAGTACCCATTTAGCAATAGTTCATGATACTATTGGGCATTTTTTAATATCTTAATAATGTCTAGTAGTATCGTGAATTATTTTTGGTAAAAGACTTAGCCACGCATATTTTTAGCCACTTATTTTTTACGTTTTTCCCGCCACTTCCGAATCCCTTTCATCATATCGTCGTAATTATCAAAATCCTTAGAAAAGGTAATACCCACACCTACGCTATTACGGAAGTCGCTCTCAAGGCTATTACTATTGGGTTCCCATCGTTGGTAAACGCGTAATTTCCATTTGCGG
The DNA here is from genome assembly GCA_041160955.1 of Bacteroidota bacterium. Classification (GTDB taxonomy): domain Bacteria; phylum Bacteroidota; class Bacteroidia; order Chitinophagales; family Saprospiraceae; genus M3007. The sequence goes on along the minus strand of JBEAVK010000204.1, from coordinate 38,231 downwards.
TTGTTCAATGGTTGAAATTCTACCGATACATCCTCGCCCTGAAAACCGCTATTGTTAAAATTTGTACTGCTTTGGCTACTACCCAAGCCAAACTGAGAACCCACCTGAATCGTAATACGATCATCGGCAAAGGAACTGCGCATACGCACCAACAAATCGCGTGTTTCTGATGCGCCCGCCCCATTAGTACCAAAAACGCTATTGTTTTGATAATCAATATTAATATCCAAATTGGATACTGTACCACCCAATAACTCAGAGGCCAAACCAGAAACATATCGCGATAATTGGCTACCAAAAAACTGCGTTAACGTACTAAACTGCGCCTCAATACTTTGTGGCAAAAACGAATCCGGCGGTAAGAAAACACCAAACAGCAGCAGGCCAAAAACCTGCCGGCTGATCTCATTTACATCCTGGTCTAAAATACGCTTTTTGTTATCCACATACGATTTCAATTGTGGCAAAATATTGGGAAAATCCAGATCAAAAGTAATCGTAGGTTTGAACAATTCATCGGTCAAGCGCATGATCACATCCACAGGTGTGGAATTATTGGCCAACTGAGCCAAACTATTATCAGCACCCAATATGGCCAATTCATCCTGTAACAAGTTGGTCAAAGGTGTATTTTCTCGATATGTTGACGTGATATCTATTTGTGCTTGATAGGGATCTCCATACCAGGCTATCGTACCACCTTTTTTCATTTTAAATGGTTTGTTTACGGCCAATAGTGTAAACAAATACTCACCGCGATCAAAAGTATAATTGCCATACATTTTAAATTCGCCGTCGCGGTCCATTAAAATTGAAATATCACCATTACCCCAACCCGTAATAATATCACCCGCTGCTTCATCAAAAATGATTTGTATTTCGGCTTGATCGGTCAGCGTTAGGTTCATCTCAACATTTAACCCTTTCAATTCGCCAGCGGAGAATTTGCCCTGCTTTATGACGGGCGTTGGCGTATTGGGCAAATTATCCTTGAGTTTTGGTTTAAATTTAATAAAATTAGCCTCTTTTGCTTCCGATTCGTTGGTAATTGGGATGCTCAATTTTGAACCAAGGCCAGTTGTCGCATCCACTTTAATATCGGTTTTTGAAAAAGTACCTCCAAAAGTAGCCACAAATTTGCCCACACCTTTACCGTAATAAACCGGATTATTGATTTTCTTGGTATCCAACAAAACAAAATTAGTATTGGGAGATCGCACCTCACATTCAATTTTCCATTTTTTGAATAAATTATGCCTTAACCCACCTTTAATAAAGGCCATATTCTTTTTTGTGGCATCGTAAATGGTATCGCCATCGGCCCAAATCAGATCATCTGTAAGCAGTACTTTTTGATTTTTGATATAAAACGGCGTATTCAAATAATCCATCACAAAGCCCCCTTCCCGAATAATTCCATAGCCGTCTAAACCAATTTCAGTTGATTTTCCCTTGATTTTTGCATCCACAATCGTTTCTAAATCAAACTGTCCTTCTACTTTTGAAACCCCCGCAATAAACTGCTTAATAATACTCATCGGGAATTTTGAGGCCGAAATTTTCGAGTATAAATCATTGACATTAAGTACTTTAGGCGCATACTTAGAAGGCCGTGGAGTAGTGCCATTAAACAGCCATGCGCCAGTTGTCTTCAGGCTAAAACCGGGGTCATGCGAGGATATATTCCACTCAAATGGATGTGTCAGATCCGCCAAACTACCTGTTCCATCAATACGGCCATACGGTTGGTTATTTACAAAAACAGTATCCGTTGCAATGCCCAATTCGATACCTTCCATCGTAAAGACATTATCAACCGTAAGACCAAAATCCGAGAGATTGCCGCGATAAGTAAGGCCACGTGTCGGCACTACTTCATTGACAAAACTAAGGTCAAAATTAGACAAAATAAGGTTAAGTCCTTTGCCATTGTTCCGGCCTTCAAGGATAATACGCCGAAGCCCATTAGACAATTCCAGGTTTTTAATATCGATATATTTGGGGCCAAACCTGATATAGTTATCTTTTTCAATTGACCAATTTAAGCCAAAAAGATCGAATTTTGAATCGTTGATTTTTACCTGCCAAAGCGAATCTATTACACTCATTTCGCCTTTGAGGTTAACACTTTTTACCCCACTCGTAAGATCATTACTGACGAGTTCCAAATTGGCAATATCATCTTTGATTTTTGCGGTAATATTGATACCATTAATCGTATATTTTTTTGACAGTTTTATCTGGGGCAGGCTCATTTTGAGGAATGCCTTATTGCGTTCGCTCCTCCAATTGAATACAATATTTTTAAATTCGCGGCCACCATAATTGACCACTGGTACGTGCGCATACATTTCGGAAATACCATTTCGGCCATCAACTTGCCCGCCAATAGACACATCTTTAACCGTATCTAATTGGCTGTCAAATAGTTTGGTGAGGCTTCTGGTATTATTGATATACAACCCAAAACGGTACAAATCTTGGTTCTCCGTAGAATCGTAGGCGGGTAACTTGAGGTGATTGGCCAATTTAGGATAATAACGGCTGAGCAATTGCACAAACCGCTGCGGCACCTTACTCAGGGTAAAATTACCATCAATACTAGCCGCTAAAAAATCAGAGCGGAGCGCAAAATGCCGGAATGTCTGTGTTTGAAAATTAGACTCAAAACGGATCGAATCAATCAGATGTTCGTAAGTTTTATCCCCTGTTTTTTGTACAATTTTGATATTGGAAACCGTAGCCACACCACCTAAATCGGCAATATTAGCCCCCGTTAACCTTACATTATCCAGCAATGCCGACACCACGAGGTCTTCTTTTGTAAAATTGAGTTTACCCAAATCTAACCTTCTCAAACGCGCCTTAAAGACATAAATCGGGGTAGTATCCCTCAAATTCACTTTCCCATCAAAGTCAAAATCAATATTAGGATCGGTGATACCCATCGTCCCTTCAAACAACGATTCACTAATAGTTCCATTGATAGCCAACGACTTATAATTGTATCCATTGTAGGTAAATGTATCGACCCGCCCAATGATATTGGCTTTCATACTGTGTTTTGTCAAACCTTTAGAGCCTTTCAGAATACTGATATTGAAGGAGGTTTTGCCCAACGATTTATTACCCGTGAGCGCGCTCAAATCAAACTGATGCATATTTAATTTGCCGGAATAAGTTGCCTTTTCTCGTCCGCCCGACAAATCTAGGTTCATATCCAAGTCACCCGACCCCAAATTGGTTTTTAATTTTCCTTGTAATACGTGATTGGTACCAAAAAACAAGTTATAAATACCGACGTATGATACACTGCCCAATTTTGCTACTTCTGCTGGAATTTTGCCCGATGGAACAAACTTTCGGACGGTTTCCATATCCACCTGCATCCGTTTGAAATCAAATTCGAGGCGCATCACGTCCTTACCTTTGGTCAGGTCATCACCGTCAAAATCGAAAGCCATAAAGGTATTTTTACCTACTTTGAGTTCAATACCTCGACCATCCAAACGGTTAATTTTGCCTTTGATCGTGCCTGACAGATCAATATCGAGGTCTTGGTTATTTTTTAAAATCGAATTATTGGCGATAGATTGCTGGAAATACGCCAAATCGTAGGGATGAAAAACGGATCCCTTTTTTAAGTGCGCTTCGAGGTAAACGTCGTTATTAAACCGTTTAAAATCTTTAAAACGCTTGTATTTGAACAAGATAGTATCGCTCAGATGCGTATATTCGGTATTGAAATCCATCCCAAATAAGCCCATCATATTGGTATCGACCACTACCCTATTGGCCGCAAAATGCTGAATGGCAAAACCACACTGCTCGGCGGCAGCAAAATGTTGTAATCGGCCATCGAACATCAAATCAGAATTGAACCGGATGCTATCTGCTTCCAACGCAATTCCATGAACCAACAAGTGATTGAAGTCGATGATATTAACAGGTGTAGTTTTAGCCGCAGAAGCCCGAAAACGATCAAACGCCACCACACAACCTTCTAATTTTATGCGGTTGATTTGGAATAAAAATGGTTCGGAGGGTTGGCTATTTTGCGCAGTATCTTTTACAATAGGCGCAATATCTTCCGCCTGCAAAAAAGGTTTTGGTGCGTTTTCCTGGTAATCAAAGCGCAGCCCCGAAACCTCCACCAGTTCAATATCGGCACGTTTGGACGGTATATCTAAATTATTGATTTGTACCAGTGCTTTTGGCACCCAAACGGCTATTTTTTTGCCATTGGTCTTATTATCTTGAATAAAAACAACATCATTGATCCTAAAATTACGGACTTTGATACCAAATGGCGTTTTCTTTTTCTTAGGTTTATTATCTTTTGGACCGGAGAAATAATCCAGCAGGAACTCGTAATTGAACGTGCGCTCGCCATCATTGCGTTTCAAATAACACCGCGCATTATTGAGGCTGATGTCCGTAAATTCTAATTTATTATAGATTGCGGTGAAAAAATTATCGTGTACACCCGCCGTCAATTGGCCTGCAAAAAGTAAGGTATCGCCATTTAGATCCTCGATATAGACTTGCTCCAAAGCCAATTTGTCAAAAAAAGCAATATCGACATGCCCAACCCGCACAGTTGTGTTTAGTTCTTCGGAAAGATAGGAAGAAACCTTTGTAATCAGCCAATTTTGCACCCAAGCAGATTGCAATACAAAATAAAGCGCAATCAGCAAAAGCACCAACACAAAAGCGAAGTTCTCGATGTTGCGCCATATTTTGAGTAATAAACCAACAAAAAGCAGCAACTTCCCGGGGCGTGGCAACTCCGGTATTTTAGCCTGCTCTTGTGGATGTATATCACTCATGGATGTAAATATAAAAAAATTTATTCAAATAAAATGTTTGGGGCGGCAAAGATAACTGTTTGTGGTAGGAAATATTCGATAGTTTAGACGAATATGTCAATCTATGTTTGATTCTTAGCTTTAATTAAACGATACACCTTGAATACGGTGCGCTGATTTAACGAAAACTAAGTTATTTTCGTACCTTTTCCAGGTAAATATTTAATTCTAATTCCTCATCCTTACCTTTGCCCAACTACGATGAAAAAAATATTTACGTTAACGCTACTCCTCTACGTTGTGGCATGTTCTTCGCCCCCTCCGCCACCAGAGCCGCCACGCCCATTGGACATTGTGGGCAAATGGGAAGTAATCGGCACCACCTGTAACACACCTATCAACCCCGATGCCACCAACGCTATGATGTTATTGGAATTTGGTGCACACTGGACTTTTAATGGCAATGGGCAATTCAAAGAAGAATTTAAGCGCAAAAGCAATCTTGGGGAAGAAATTGTGGCCAATTATCGCTGGGATAAGCCCCGCCAACAATTGGCAATTACGGGAACTTACAATCATTTTTACGATATCCAGTACCATACCAACGATTCGATGGCAATGGTGAATATCGAAAACGGTATCCGATACGAGTTGAAACGGCTCGAGTTTTTGAAGGCGGCCTCCCATTTCGATTCCAGTTTGATTCCACCACCGATTAATATGGACACGATTCCTTTTACAGGTGTATGGAAACTCAGTTCAATCCAACACCAACAGATGTCAAGTTCCGCCTTAGACAAGATAAAAGAAGGCGCAATGGAGCAAGTTTGGTCTTTTTCAAAACCCGCTACCTTTACCCTTCGTATGGGAGGCAAAACCGTTCGTGGCAAATGGCTGCACGAGTACCGCACCCAAAAACTGCTGATTCAATTGGGCGATAAAACATTGAATTATCGCGTGGTGAGTTTGGCGCAAAAGTTATTTGTGGTGGAATCTTTGGAATCGGGGATAAAATTGGTGTTTAAGCGGGAGGGGAAGTGAGGAGTAGAGTAGCCTGCCAATTATTTGAGTTGCCGAATTGTAGAATTATGTAATAATGACTTCATTTGTGTAATGGCAATTTTGTTGAGTTGAATGAGCCGTTCTGACTGTGAGGCAGTTTTTCCAAATAGGGCAACATTGAGTAGATCTGCTTCACTAGCATAGATTAATGCGGTGTCTTTATTGTCGATTAATCGTGGGATAATATTTTCTTTAATAGCATCAGTATGAATGCGGTAATTGATTTTGGACAGGGTTCTTTGCAAATTCCACTCTAACTTTAGTCGATCGTTCTCTTCCTCTTTTAGGCGCTGAAACTCTTTTATGACATATAGTTTGAATTCAATCGAGATCCAAGATGCAAACTCAAATGCTATATCTTTATGTGCAAAAGTCCCTCCATAACGACCGGATTTAGAAATAATACCAATGGCATTAGTAGTTTCGATCCATTTTTTAGGTGTCATCACAAAACTATTAAGCCCTGCTTGTTTTCTAAACCCGTCGAATTCGACGGGTTTAAAATCTGGATTGTATAACTGTTCCCAAAAACCCAATAATTCAATAGTATTTCTATTCCTAAGCCAGTTTTTGATAATATCGTCTGTATTTGAAACATCCTTGTATCTTGCAATATCTGTTAAAGAAATATAGTCAGACTGATCGGCCTGAAAAATGGTAATTTCAGTTCCTTTCACAGTTATAGTTTTATTTTTTGCCATGTTGTGTAAAGTTAATTTCTTACCAATAATCCTATCAATTTAACCCTCTAATAATAGACTTGTAGCGGTGGGAGACTGGCTGGTCAAAACGCCACATACAAAGACGCCTCCCCTGCCACCAATTCCGAGTCACCTGCATACGTAGGAAAATCAAATGGCGGCAAAAAAGTAGCCATTCGACCTGAAAAACGGATTTTTACGCGCAAGCCGCGACTAGGAAATGTACCCGTAAGCGCTAATACTTGAAATGTCTCTTGTTCTGCTACTTCAATAATCTCGATCTGCCCTGTTTGTTGCATGGCTTTTGAAGATTTGGAATAAAAGCCGCCGCAATAAATACTCGGGTCGCATATATCCCACAATATTTCAGCATTGCCCGGTGTACCATCCAAGGCAAATGTATCACCCGCCTTGAATAATGCCCTGATTTCCGCTTCCGACCAAGTATCCGATGCACCAGCCGGCAAAGATGCTTTTTGGGTAAAGATAAACTGGGCATAAGGCACCTTACCAATTAAATACACATCTGCTGACAGTACTTTATGGTTATCAATAATACCCGTACTGGAGTAAAAAAACGGTTTATTCCCTACCGTGGTTAGGACAGGTCTGTTTTTTTCATAGTCCACAGTATCAAAAGTGGTTTGGTCATAAGGTCGCAATAACGCTTGTAAATAGTACAAACGTTCATAAGGCAATGCTGGCGGAATATCATCCTGTTTACAGGAGAGGATTAGGCATAAGTTGCCGAGTATAAAAAGAGTTAAAAATCGCATTTTGTTACTGGTTATTGTCCTTAATAAGTCGGTAAATGAACTCCATTTGGAGATAAGAATTATATACGCCGCGTTTTTGGGTAAAAAAAGCGTTCCGTGTGAGATCGATCAGCCCTTGGTTATAGTATATACCCAATTCCCAGCGTTTGCTCAGGCTAATTTGTGCACCCGCCACGAGTCCGCACTCAAAACGCCTCAAGCCGTCGCGGCTGGTTATGCCTTCGTAGGGCGATGGCCTGTCGAGTGAAGCAGATCCGGAGGAACTACCGGTTTCGATAGGATCTAACCTTTTTTTAGGTAGCCAATTGAAAGACGGTGATACTCCTGCCAGCCATTTAATCCGTGCTTCGCTGTGGCGGCGGTATTGTGCCATGATGGATAGATCTACAAAAAACATTCGATCTATCCTATATTCTGCAATTCTTTCTGCGTAAAGTAGCGGTAACACCTCATAATCAATATAGGTAACCGATTCGCGTTGGCCATTCACCATTTTTAGGCGGCAGATAGATTGCAGTCCCCAATGTTCATTTAAACGCCGCACCGCAGAAACACCCAAAGATGGCCCGACACCCCACGCGCCACCGTTGTACAAAGTAGCATATTGAGCACCAAAATGATAGCCAAAACTTTCTATTTTATCAAAATATTTGCGCGAATGACCATCCTCATCGTAGTCGGCACTAACAGATTGCGCATGGATGATACTCGACAGACAGACAGTAAAAAGTAATGTAAGGTATAGTATAGATTTCATTGGGCAAATGTAGGAAGAATTGTTTTGTTTTTGTTTTTGTTTTGTTGTATAAAAAATATAGAATGAATTTTATTTTGTGTAATTTTCACTCAAAATATTTGCAAGTTTAATAATTAACCTTACCTTTGCGTAATAATTACACAAAATAAAACACACCTTCAATGAAATATACGATAGATAACATACCAGCAGACAGTGAATTCATTTTCTTTTGGGGACACCAACCCACCAAAGATGGATCTATTTCAAAGACTTGTTTTAGCCAATGGTGGTTAAGTTCATTTACCGTAGATGAGGTGGAATATAAATCCGCCGAGCATTGGATGATGGCTCAAAAAGCGAAATTATTTGGAGATACTTCAGTATTAACACAGATACTAGCCTGCTCATCACCAGCAGAAGCCAAAAACCTGGGAAGAGCGGTAAAAAATTATGATGACCACCTTTGGCTAAACCATAGATACCAAATCGTAAAAGACGGGAATTTTCATAAATTTAACCAAAATATGGCACTTAAACAGTTTTTGTTAGATACTCACAATAAAACTATCGTAGAAGCCAGCCCAGTTGATCCTATATGGGGCATCGGTTTGGCAAAGGATCATAAAGATTGTTCTAATCCTGCAATGTGGAAAGGGCTAAATCTATTAGGTTTTGCTTTGATGGAAGTTAGGGATGAATTAAAACTTGTCTGATCTTTATAAATAATTGAATTTCAAAACAAAACACATAAACTATTATCAACCATAAAACACATGATTTTAGAAGCCGCTATTGGAGATGCCTACGGTGCTGGATTTGAATTCCAGACCTTAGATTTTATTGCAAAAAACAACAACTTAATCGAATACCACGCGCATGACCACTACAAAGAAATCTATAAAAGATACACCGATGATACACAAATGGCCATTGCAATTGCCGAATTGCTACTAGAAACAGGTGACTGGAACGAAATAAAAGTGGCGGATAAATTTGTAGAAGTATTTCATAGAGACAAAAGACGCGGTTATTCAGACAGGGTGTATAACGCATTGGATAGGAGTACCAATGGCCAAGATTTTATAAAAAACATCAACAATGCCAGCAATGGTAATGGATCTGCCATGCGAGCCTACCCTATCGGCTACATTAAAAACATAGAACAACTGTTGGCCTATTGTGAAATTCAAGCAAAAACATCGCACGATACCATAGAAGGGATAAGTTGTGCAAAAAGAATAGCCTTGGCAGTCCATTATTATCGTTATCAAATGGATACACAATGTACTTTAATCGAATTTATCAATGATACCTTAAAGGAGCATGAAGTATATGAGGTGGTATCTCCAATTGATATGCACGGCTACCCTACCACCCGAGCGGTGATCAACATAGTGTCATCCGCTAGTTCGATGCAGGATTGTCTGAAATACGCGATTGACTACGGCGGAGATACCGATACAGTTGCCGCGCTTTGTATGGCTATATTGTCGCAAAAGAAAAACTGCGCCGCCGAATTACCCAATTTCCTTTATACGGAACTAGAAAACGGAATGTATGGAAAAGATTTTTTGATAGGATTGGACCAGAAATTGGTAATGATACAATAGAACGGAACGGTTTCAATCCACGCTCAATGCTTAATAGAATTGCGCTCTATCGGCATTATCGGGCAGTCCTGCTACTTGCCCATCCCTAAAAATTGATTTATTTTACATGCGTAGCGTACACTTTTTCTAGTACATAGTCAACACATGGGTAGTAGTTTTTTGGGGAAATAAATTTTAAAATATGGACGTTTCGGCTACGCTCAATGCTGGTCGTTGAGCGTAGCCGGAAACTTGAAATTTTCGGTTGATGTAAATTGATAAGTATTTGGACATAATTAATTGTGTCCAAGTGCATAAAATATAGTATGCTTAAAATCTCAATCTACTTCTACTCCTATCTAAAGACTCAACACTCATTCCATACTACTCCAGTGCAATACCAATTACCTTTGTATTCTTTTCAATACGGAGTGCTGCATCTTTATATTTTGGTGGCCCCATAGTGCCTTTTGCACCATTGGAAGCACCCACAGCCTCTGTGGGAATGCCTAAAAAATTGGTATTTACCTTGCCATCTTTGTTCTTGTCATGGTGCACCGCGATAGCATATTCGCCGGGCTTAATGCCGTCTATTTTGATGTCTATTGTGCCTTTTTGGGCATTAGTTGTGGTGCATTTGTAGGCAAGATTGGGTTTCTGCGGGAAAGCATCGGAATTATTAAAAAGGCAGACGGTAATTACGCCTTTATCGGATGCAACATTTGTTACGGAAATAGTAACCTCCGTGTTTTGGCTTTTTGCAGGTATCCACGCGCAAAAAGCGAATGCTAATAAAATTAATTTTTTTACCATTTTTTTATTGTTTTTATTGTTAAATTTTGAATATTGAGACACAAGGTTTGTGATTTATATTGTTTAAAACAAGTCCAATACCGCTCGTTATTTTATGAGACTGATGGTGTTTTTGTCATTTCATTTTTCCTTGCCCCAAATTTTCCAAACCACGCTTTGGTATTATCCACGGCCAAATAAACCACCGGTACAATGATCAAAGTAAGCAGCATGGATGAGGTTAATCCGCCAATCAAGACCCAGCCTAATCCATTTTTCCATTCCGCTCCTGCCCCTTTGGCAATAGCAATGGGTATCATACCAAATACGAGGGCTAATGTTGTCATTAATATTGGCCGCAACCTCGTTTTGCCTGCTTCCATCAACGCATCTACGGAGGAATAGCCTCGTTCTTTTAACTGATTGGTAAAATCAACGATCAGGATACCGTTTTTTGCTACCAAACCTAGCATCATAATAATACCCAAACCCGTAAATAAACTAAAACTTGATTTTGCCAATGCTAATGCCAATAAAGCACCAATCATCGCTACCGGAATGGAGAACAAGACCACAAAAGGATAGACAAATGAATCATACAAGGCCACCATAATGAGATAAATCAGTATGATTGCAATGCCTAACACACCGATTAATGTATCGGTAGAATCTTTTTGTCGCTTTACTTCACCTGCCCAACTATATTCTATGGTTTTGGGTAATTGCATTTTAACCAACTCCGCTTGAATCGCATCTGCTACATTACCGTTGGGTGTACCCAATACCTGACTCCTAAAAGTGACCGAACTTCTCCTGTTTTTTCGTTCCAATTTGGAAGCACCTACGCCATAAGAAAGGCCAGCAAACTGGTCGAGCCGAATGGTTTGGCCTTTGTTATTGATAAAACTTAGTGCCGCCACATCTCCTTCATTGCGCCTGTCAAATTTGTCCAATTGTACTCTAATATCGTATTCATCCACGCCATCGCGGAATTTGGCGCGGTCGTTTCCGGCAAAAGCACTCTGCATCGTAGCACCAACAAGATTGATATCCAATCCCAATTTTGCCATTTTGTCTCGATCCAATGCCACTTTTACTTCTGGGAAACCCTCTTTGATGGATATTTTGGTATCAATAGCACCGGGGATTTTTTGCACCATTTTCTCCACTTTTTTCACCACCGCCATGACGGAGTCTGAATTTTCGCCTGAAAAAACAATTTCTATCGGATCATCTTCATTACCGCCCAAGAAAGAGGGTTTGGCCGAAGTAATTTTGATTTGAGGAAACTGATGCTGTAATCCAAGGAGGCATTCTGTGGCGGCTTCATCGGTTACCTTTTCAAAGGTTTCGTTGGGATAAATTTTTACGTTTATTTCCGATTGGTTGTTGCTATTGCCAAGGCTAACTAAATCGCTTGAACCACCCACATTGGCAAATACGGATTTTACATAAGGTTTTGCCCTTAAAAAATCTTCTATTTGCTTGGTGGTAACATTGTTTTGCTGAAAAGTGATGCTTTTGTCGTATTCCAGTTTGATAATAAACTCGCGTTGATCGCCCTGCCGTACAAATTCGCTGCCGATAAATCCAAAATTGGCCAATTGTCCAGCACCCATAATCATCGCAATGATAGATACACCTGTAACAAATTTATGGCGCAAACACCAGCGCAACACAGCGGTGTAAAAATTGGAAAGATGGTCGATGCCGCCTTCTAATAAGCGTAAGAACCAACCCCATAAGCCCGTTTGGGTGGCCACATGTTCTGCTTTTGCAAAACGCGATGCCAACCAGGGCGTAACCGTAAAGGACACAAACAAACTCATCAAAGTAGAAACGACAACAACGGCTGCAAACGGTGCTAATAATTTCCCGGTGGTATTGGTCAATAAAAGAAATGGAACAAACACGACCACGTCCACCAAAGTAATGGATAAGGCAGTAAATCCTATTTCATTGCGTCCATCAATAGCAGCTGTTCGGTTATCTTTGCCCATTTCCAAGTGCCGATAGATATTTTCAAGTACCACAATGGAGTCGTCCACCAAAATACCAATCACCAGTGACATGGCCAGTAGCGTCATCAAATTGAAGGTATATCCAGCCAAGTACATCAAAATAAATGCCGATACCAATGAACAAGGTACCGCAATCATCACAATAAAAGCATTGCGGATACTGTGTAAAAAGATAAGCATTACAGCAGCGACCAATAGAATGGCGATGAGCAGATCATGTTGGACGGCTTTGGCAGCATCCAATGCAAAAGAACTGGTATCAATGGCCACCTCAAATTTTAAATCAATATCGCTGTATTTGTTTTCGATTTCCGCTATTTTTTCACGAACGGCCTTACTTACCGCCACGGAGTTGGCATCGGTTCTTTTTCTTACCTGCACCCCAACGGCTTCTTTTCCATCCAAACGATTGATATTGGTAATGTCTTTTTTGCTGTCAATGACTTCCGCAATATCCTCCAATTTGATGCTGCCACCTGTCCTCGAAGTGGAAACAATCAGGTTTTTGAGTTGCGCTACATCGGTAAATTTACCCGTCAAACGCACCACCGTTTGTCGGTTGCCTGCTTCTATTTTTCCAGTTGGAAAATCAAGGTTGGCATTGTTAATAGCTTGGTTGACTTGCAAGATGGACAAACCATAAGTAGAGAGTTTTTCTTGGTTGATATTGACGCGTATTTCCCGTTCTTCACCACCAAATAGTTGCACACTGCCTACGCCTTCCAACTGTGAAATTTGAGGAATAATTCTATTTTTTAACGCTGCAAAAAATTCCGTGGCGGGCAAGTTGGAGGTGGCACTAATCCGTAATACGGGCAAATCATTAAAGGACAGTTCGGATACTGTTGGCGTTTCGGCATCTGCGGGCAACAAACTTTGGATACTATTTATTTTGGCAATAATATCTTGTTTTACGGCTTTTAGCGATGCGTCATTGGATAATTCCAAGGAAATAAGCGAAAGTCCTTCGTAAGACGAGGATGTAATGGACGAAATACCGTTTTGATTAGACAGTTGGTCTTCTATTTTTTTCGTGACCTGGCTTTCAATTTCATTCGGTGCTGCACCGGGATAAGCCGTTGCAATGGTCAATAACTGTGGCGTAAACCTTGGCAGGATTTCATAGCCCAATCTGTTATAGGACATGACGCCGCCCAGCGTGAGTACCATAAAAAGTACTATGATAAAGGATGGCCTTTTGATGGCCAATTCTGTAAGTGTCATAATTGTGCTTTTTTTAAAATCGTGATTTTATTTGCCAGCCTCGGCTACTTGTATCCCATCGGCCAAATTGACCAAGCCGCTATTGGCAATCAAATCACCTTCGGCCAAGCCGCTTACTACTTCCACTTGATCCTCTAAAATTTGTCCCAGCGTAATGCTTGTCAAAATGGCTGTACCGTTTTTGATGATATAAACCTGAGGTTTTTTGGTGGAGCCTACTATGGCATTGCGACTGACCAATAGCGCATTGATCGGTTGATTGCTTTTGAAATAGGCTTTGCCAAACATACCGGCTCGGATCAGGTTGGCAGTGGTATTAGACACGATGATTTTTACTAAAAAGTTTTTGGACTCGTCGGCTTTCACTGCAATATAATCCACTTTACCCGTGAACGAACTACCCGCGTATGCATCGCACGACACGCCCATTGTACTGCCTTTTTTAAATTGGGTAATGGCATTTTCAGGGACAAGAATGCTGAGTTTGACGGCACTAATATCGGCAATAGCAGCGATAGGCATGCCGGGCGAAAGAATCGAACCTAATTCAAAGTTTTTTGAAATAATATGCCCGCTCATTGGGGCGCTGATTGCCATGTAAGTCATTTGTTTTCGGAGTACATCTATCCTGTTTTGTAGCCCTTTCAGTGCCAATTCCGATTTTTCAAAAGCTGTTTTGGTAAGCGATCCCCCTTCCGATAAAATCTTGTTGCGCTCATACGTCCGGAGTGCATCCTCGTATTGGGTTTGTGTATCGGCCAACTGCAATTGCAACTCGTCATTATCCAAGTGCGCAATAAGTTTACCTTTGGTGACATAGTCGCCGAGATCGATACCTATTTCGGTAACTTTACCGCTTCTTTCAGGCAGTACTTGTACTTCTTTATTTGGTTCGAACGAGCCTGTAAAAGTAAAAGAAGGCTGTATTGCTTTTCTTTCTGCTTTTTCCCAAGTGATATATACAGCCCGCGACGGATCGGCGCGATACACTGCACTATTCAACTCTTTTTTATTGTTTTGAAGCGTCAGAAAAGCAAATGTGCCAAATGCACATACTATTGAAATGACGATGAAAATAGTTAATTTTTTCATGTTTGTATAGTTTTAATTTTAATTTATTGTCCAAAAACACCTAATTGCCCATTTGCTTTTTTAAGATCCAACTCGGCCAGATGTAACCGCACCAGCGTATTTAGGTAGTTGGCCTGAGCCGATTTCAAGGTATTTTCTACGGCAATTATATCATTGAGCGTAGCCGAGTTGTTTTGGTATTCTAGTTGTTTTTGTGTGTAGAGTTTATTGGCCAATGCCATGTTTTTATTTTGGTATTGCAGGTCTTGCACATAATTGTTGTACAGATCTACGGCATTCAACTGCTCCATTTGAAACGTATGTTTTAAATCGATCAGGCTATTTTGATTTTGGAGCAATTGATATTTGTTTTGGGCCAATTGACCGCGCTTTTTAAAGCCATCAAAAATGGGCATGCTTACATTCAATTGTACAAGATTGATAGGATTCCACTTGCTGTTATATGGTTTGAAAAGTGTCAAATCAGTATTCAACCCATTGTACCCAAATGAACCAATCAAGTTCACCACCGGCAGCGCTCCGGCTTTAATACTATTGCGTTGTAATTGTAACAAACTCCCTGTTTGCCGGAGGGCGACATAGCCGTTTCTTGTGGCGTACAGCGTGGTATCGGTGGCTGGTATGGGTATAAAATCAGTAGTTTTTTGTTTGTATTTTTCAATGGCTAAAGTATAGTTGGGCGGCAAACCCATATAGATTTTCAGTAGATAATACAACTGTTTCAAACCAGTTAACTGATTGCTCAAAACCGTTTCAAGATTGACAACACTGACCGTCAAATTATCGATATCGGATGGTAAAGCAAGCCCTTGATTTAATAATTGCGTCGTTAAATCTACATTTTTTTTCAAATTGGCAATATTAGAACGTGTCAAATCGGTTTGCAATTCGTTGATTTGAATATTCAAATAAGTAGCAGAAACATCATAAATGACTGCCTCTAATTTGTCTTTTGTAGCCACAGTACTCATATCCTTGCTTAGTTTGCTGATTTTAAGCGCGGCAAGAATAGCGGGGTTATATACCTGAAAAGACAAATCAGCAGACGCGCTGATACTTTGGGCTACTTGAAATTCCGAGTAAGTAAATTCACTGGGCGGCCCACCAAATATAGCCGACGATACCAACGACTTAGGTACATTCAAATAATATTGGTAATTCCCGTTGACGGTCAGCTGTGGGTATAAATCGGCCTTTGTTTCCGCTATTTTTGCTTGATGAATGAGTTCATCCAAGCGCTTATTTTGAATACTTTTGTTGTTTTTTAAGGCAATATCAATACACTGATCGAGTGTAAACGTATCTGTTGCTTGGGCTTGTACCCAATGTGGCCATAATGGCGATAGGAGCAGTAAGCATATCTGGAATAACTGCTGATAATTTTTTTTTTCTTTGCACATATTACTATCATAAATTTGATGGTGCAAAGGTGTCGGTATGGTATCCGCCTAAGATTGACTTTAAGACTTATAAAATAGGATAAAACACGCCATTTATTTTTTCTTTCGGAAAGCAGATGGCGTAACACCAGTATGCTGCTTAAAAAAGCGGTTAAAATAGGCAGCATCCTCAAAACTCAATTGGTAGGCTATTTCGGCGATAGACATCGTGGTATCGTGTAACAAAACCTTGGCTTCCAAGACCAACATTTTAAAAATATGATTCATGGGTGTTTCGCCAGTAGATTGTTTTATGCTTTTTGTAAGGTGTTTGGGCGTTATATTCAATAATTCGGCGTATTCTGGTAAAGATCGTTTAGAAAGGTAATATTTATTGACCAACCGTACAAAATCCTGCGCGATGCGGTCGGCAGATATAAGTCCTTTTTTTTCCTGCAAAATCTTCTCATACAAAACGTTGCATTCCTTTAATATCGCAACGAGATACTGACAAATAACGGGGTTTAAACTAGAGGAACGGGTCAAAAAATCATCATTCATTTTTTTAAACACTATTTCAAAAAACTGCATTTGTTGTTCCGTCAATTGAATAATTGGATGTGCATCCAAATCAAAAAAGGAGAAAGAATGGAGTAAATGAGCAACTCCGGTATGGTAATCGACAAATGCTTGGTCGAACAAACAGTAAACCCCTTTGACATTACTCGATAAGGTTTTAACAGAAGTAATTTTCCCTGGTGCCACAAATCTAATTTGGCCTTGGTATTGTTTTAATTCGTTGAGGTTATCGGTAAAAGAATAATGGCCATGCGTAATAAACAGTATTTCATAATGGTTGGTTTTATAACTTCCATCTGGAAACTTGATATACTTCCGGACTTCTTCTACGGGGGATATCAAAAAAAAACAATTATCTTCTTTGGGGATAATAGATTGTATATCATACTTGTTTTCTTTCATCAAGGCATGATCGAAGTAGTCCCTGACAAAATTCTGCGGATTGGTGATGGGTATGTTTTTACTTTTTTTCATGCCATAGTTTTAGGGGGGTAAAATTATGGCTTTTTAAGTATTGGGACATAATTAATTGTAGAATTGAACGCAGGTATTTTTCATCCAAATGAGCCGTTTTTGGGGCAGTTAGCAGCGCTATCTAACGAAAAAACGTCGAAATATTTATGCTGAGCGTGTCGCAGCAGCAGCAGCATAGGCGGAAAAGACCCAGTTCAAAATGCTAAATAATTGTGTCCAAATACTTAACAACGCAGCATTGACTATTCGTTGAATCATACCTGTTAATACGCCATCTTTGCCGACCAAACCATCTCCTTCATACTACCGTTTGATCGCATATTGCTCAAATGTGCTGCAATCAAAGTCTGATGAGCCTGGAATTGTGGACGATTCCTTTTTATCTTTTTTCATGCACAAAGTTATTTACTTTCGTTTTTTCTTTGACACACTTTTTAGAACACTCTCTTTTGCGGTTAAAAAAAACAGTAACAGCACCACAATCTCCTGTACAAAGACACTACCTTAATAATAAAATACTACATTTGCTCCCAATAAAATTACATACATGCTAAAAATCTACTTGCCCACCATACTGCTATTGCTATTTACCTGCAGTCCATCCCTTTTTAGCCAAAAAAACACACCCATTACAGGTATTATTATCGCCGAAAACAGCGGCGAATCCATCGTTGGTGCCACCATTCGCTCCCAAAAAACACCCCTCACCGGTACAACCACCGACGTAGAAGGAAAATTCTCCATCACCACCCTAGCAGACGATACACTACTCGTATCCTACCTCGGTTATGAACCCATCGCAATTCCAGTTGCCGGACAAACTTTCCTAGCAATCAAACTTTCGGAAAATGGCCAAACACTAGGCGAAACCGTCATCACCGCTTTTGGTATCGAACGGCAAGCAAGAGCCGTAGGGTTTGCCACCCAAAACGTCAAAGGCGACGAACTCACCAAATCCAATACCGCAAATATCCTCGGTGGTCTCGCTGGAAAAATGGCAGGTGTTAATATCGTTCAAGGCAACGGCGTAGAAGGCGGTACCACCCGTATCGTTATCCGAGGTAATACCCAAATTTTTGGGAACAACCAACCCCTCATTATCGTGGACGGCGTACCACTCGACAATAGCCCCGGCTGGACAGGCGTGGAATCGGGACGCGACTGGGGCAGCGCCATCAACAATATCAACCCAGCAGATATCGAACGCTTGGACGTACTAAAAGGCGCCAACGCAGCAGCACTTTACGGCGCACGCGGCGGTAATGGCGTCATATTAATCACCACTAAAAAAGGCATAGAAAGACCCGGTTTAGGTATTGATTATCAATATAGTATGCGTACCACAAACCCTTTCTACTGGCGCGAAGTGCAAAACGAATACGGATTTGGCGGACCTTTTTCTTTCAATGAACCGCGTCTAGCGACAGGCGCAGATGGCGTTTATCAGCACCCAACAGAATTATACACAGATTTTGGACCAGAAGGCAAACCAACCACCGAAACCTTTGGTGCTTATGCCAGTTCGCAATCCTGGGGGCCACGTTTGGACGGAACACCTGTGCGTTGGTGGGACGGATCTATGCGCTCGTGGTCGCCACAACCCGATAATTTTAACCGGTTTTTCCAAAGAGGTTTAACACAACGACATAATTTGTCCTTCTCCGGTGCCAGTAAAATGGGCTCGGTGCGGGCATCTTTTACACGGGAAGACCATCGTTCGGTGGCGTTGAACAGTAATTTTGACCAAACAACGGCTTTTATCGGTTCAAAACTCAATGTTTCAAGAAAAGTACGCGCCGAAATCGGTATCTCTTATATCCAGTATAACCGCCTCAATTCGCCCATACTCGGCAGTGATAATAATTCATTTGGCAAAATTATGGTTTACGGCTACCCAAGGAGCTACCAAGGCGAAAACCTGAATTATGAAGAACCCGATGGCACAAAACGCGATTTTGGCCCCAACCCATTTGCATGGGGAAATATCGACGTTTTTTGGAGCGTTTACAATCAAAATACTTGGTTAAAGCGCAACAAAATCATAGGATCGGCTGCTATTTTTTACGATATTGCACCTTGGTTGACCCTCATGGGGCGCACAGGAACCGATAATACTTTCGACGATTTTGAAACTAAAAACAAACCAACCGATATTACAGGAACACTGGGCGGTGGTTATAGCCATAGCCTGAGCAAAGCCAATACCATTAACAATGAATTTTTGCTCAGTGCCAAACGTAAAAATATCCTGCCCAACCTCGAAACCTCCCTCAATTTTGGTGGAACGCAATACCAAATCAAAACGTATAGTTTATTGGGCAGCAATTATAGCCAGTGGCGCGACCCATTTTTATATTCACTCGGCAATTTTGTAGGTTTCCCAACAACACCCACCGAGGGGCGTTATGAAAAACGGCTCAATTCATTGTATAGTTTCCTCGATTTGGGTTATAAAAACTGGCTTTTTGGCCAAGTTTCGGTACGTAATGATTGGTCGAGTACTTTGCCAAAAGCAACAGGTTCGTACCTGTTTCCAGCGGCCAATGTGAGTTTTGTGCCATCAGAATTATTGGGCTGGCAAAAAAGCCCTTATATCAATTTTGCCAAAATTCGCTTCGCCTACTCCGAAACCGCTACCGACGACGACCCTTACCAATTACAGCGCGTTTATACAACGGGCAATTTTGCCGGACAACCAACGGCTTTCCCCGAACCCATTGTACGTCCGCTCGATTTAAGACCACAACGCAGCCAAGGTTTTGAAATTGGGTTGAATATCGGTGCCTTGCGCGACCGTATGCAAATCGACTTTACCTATTATTATATCAACAGTTATAACCAATTGCTGAATTCGCCACTCCCAAGTTCGTCGGGGTATCCTACCGTTCGTATCAATACTGGAGCGATCAGCAATAAGGGTATGGAGGCCATTGTAGGGATGCGCTGGCTAGACAGGAAACATTTTTCGTGGGAAACCAAAGTAAATGGTGCGCGCAACCGCAATCGTCTCGAAAAACTATCCGATGGCGCAGAATTACTCGAATTGGGTGGAATATGGGGTGCCAATGGTTCGGCGGTATCGGTCAAAGCACAACAGGCGTATGGCGTTATGATTGGGTTCGATTATGTCCGCGACGAAGCCAGCGGCTTACCCATTCTCAATGAAGCAGGTACACAATACCAAGTTACAAAGGTGCGTGTTCCCTTGAAAATCTACGATGAAAAGGGGAATTTTAAGCGGTATGCCAATTCTGCGCCAAAATTCATCGGCGGTATTCGCAATATATTTACTTGGAAAAATTTCAGTGCCGAGGTTTTGGTCGATGCCAAAATTGGTGGCGACATGTATTCAGGTTCTTACGCCACCGCACAACAAAGTGGACAAAGCCCCAATACCCTTATCGAACGGAATGGCGGCGGCTTGCCCTATACCCGCCCCGATGGAACGGTAGCCAATATCGGGGTGGTGCTACCGGGCGTTTATGCCGATGGTACACCCAACGACAAAGTGGTACACTACTATTACAAATACCTCAATAGCGGCGGATGGGGGCCCGTACTCACAACACCAGCGGTTTTTGAGAATACATGGGTCAAACTCCGCGAAATATCTATAAGTTATAGGTTACCCAAAAAGTGGGGCGGAAAAGTGTTCCAAAACCTCGAAATTGCCTTAGTTGGACGTGATTTGGCTTATTTATATTCCAGTTTACCCGACAATATTAACCCAGAAGGCGCCAATGGTAGCGGTAATGCGCAAGGTATTGAATTTGGTGCTTTGCCGGGGATGCGGTCATTTGGACTTACGCTGGGTGCTGGTTTTTAGGCTAATTTTATCACGCACTCAAAATATTTTACGCTGTTTACCAACGAAATTTCAAAGTTGGTACAAAGGTAGATTAGTGCTTAATTGTCGGGGTGACAAAAAAAGTCGCCCCGACAATATCCTAATATTTGATAAGTGCTCACTTGTAGATCGTTGAATATTGCGCCTAGGACTTGGCATTATTGAGACCTTCAAGTGCGTGTAAGCACTGTATTTGGACTATTGTCGGGGCGACTTTTTATGTCACCCCGACAATTTTGTTGAAATCCATTGTTTGCGTCAATAAAATATCATGCCCCGATTTTATCACACACTCAAATAATATTGCCGCTGTATTTTTGCAGAAATTTAATCAAATAAAACATTACGAATCAACAAATTATTAAAACACTTTTTTTTCAAATACACACTATACATTTATGAAACATTTATACAAAATTCTCTTTTTATTACTCTTCGCTGTCCAAGTGCAGGCACAGTCGGATCAATATCTACACTTCGACGGGGTGGACGATTTTGTGGAACTCCCCAACGCCTCAGCGCTCATCGCCAATGCCCCCGGTATTACCATGTCGGGCTGGTTTTATACCGATCAATACGCTTATGGACAAGGTATGATGGGTATTCGCGGCACCAACGCCGGTTTTTATATGATTCAATTGGACAACGGTAAAATTGAGTGCCGCTTTCAAAATTCAGCCGGTACATTATTTGAATACGTAGCACCTTTTTATACCATTGAATTAGAAACTTGGCAACATTTTGCATGGGTCTATACCGGTACAAAAGTAGAATTGTACCTCAATGGTGTATTGAAAGGCAGCAAAACCGCCAGTGGAAAAATCACCAGCACCACTACTTCTTTTGCATTGGGTAAAAGTTTGTTAGCGGGTTTTAATTTCATATACGGCGGACGAATTGATGAAGTGTCGCTTTGGAAAAAAGGACTGAACGCAACCGAAATTCAAGCGCTGATGGCCAATGAACTGACAGGAACAGAGCCGGATTTGGTCACCTACTATAAAATGAACCAAGGTGTTCCAGACGGCGATAATACTTCTATTTCAAAATTGACCAATAAACTGGGCACTGGAGATTTGGATGCCACCCTCAATAATTTTGCGCTAAATGGCCCCATTTCTAATTTTGGCGGCGTATTAAATAATAGTTTTCAGGCCATTACATTCCCAAAAATCCCCAATAAACTCACGTCTGATGTACCTTTCCAACTCAATGCTTCGGCCACATCGGGTTTACCTGTCACTTACGAAATCGTATCTGGCCCCGCTACTTTAAGCGGCAATACCATCACTTTGACCGGGCAACCCGGGCCCGTGAGCGTAAAAGTTTCGCAGGCAGGTAATAGCAGTTTTGAACCAGCAGACGACCTGATCAATTACTTTCAAGTACTTGATCCTCAAACATTTGTGCCAGATGTGGAAGCACGCAGCCCACTCGCTGGCGATGTTTTTGTACCCACCTTGTCGCCAATTCAGTTAGCAGCCATTGTCGGCATTGACTATCCAGAATTGTTTTCGGTACAAAATGTCAAATTTGAACTAGACGGTCAAACGGTCACCACCGTCAATCATGGTAATTTGCACTATACAGGTTGGTGGAAACCCGACAGTTATGGCGCGCACACGATGAAAATTATTGCCACTAACAATTACGGTGCCAACGCAGTAAAGACGATCAATTTTAATGTAGTGGAAACAGCCAGCAATATGGAAGCCATTGCAGCCACCGATGTTTGGCTCAATTCGACGGATAATACCAAAACCGTACAGGCCGAATTGCCTTCATTTCAAGGCGCATTTAATAAAGTAAAAGCAGTATTGCAGGTAAAATGCCCAACAGGCGGCTGCGGCGAATGGGATCGTATATCGAGCATTGATGCCAAAACACACGATGGGCGTTGGGTCGAAATCATTCGTTATATCACGCCTTATGGCACTGCTTGTTCACACGAACTTGATGTGACAGATTATATCAGTACTTTGCAGGGCAAAATTGCTTTCCGCCTCAACAATGGTACTTTGGACAATGGTTATTTGTACAATTTAAAATTCACTTACCAAGCAGGCACTCCCGTACATCCATATAGCGCGATCAGCGTATTGTGGCAGAAAAACTACCCATTTGGCGATCCAGCCAACCTCCAACCCGTTGAACCCTTAAAGATCAACTACCCTTCCAATGCCGTTAGTTCTACTTTGAAATTGATTTCAGGTGGCCACGGTTGGGGCGATAACAATACTGGTAATGCCGCCGAATTTCACGACGATACCCACCATATTTGGGTAAATGGCACAGAAACATTCACGCAGCACAATTGGAAAACCTGTAACCCTAACCCCGATGGTTGCTCGCCTCAAGCCGGCACTTGGTATTTTGCACGGGCTGGTTGGTGCCCCGGGAGTATAGCACCTTGGTTCAATTTTGATATGACACCTTATGTGGGTACCAATCAAGTGGCCTTGGGTTACCGTTTTGATGAAGATTATACCGATTTATGCCATGTAAATAACCCCAATTGTGTATCGGGTGTTACCTGCCCCAATTGTAACGACGGGTACAATCCATTTTTGGTCGTGGCTTGTAATCTGATCACATTTGCGAATGGCCCAGTGGGCGAAGCCACTATTTCGGATACCGATGAGCATCTTTTCAACCCATCGTCCGTGTTTGCCGTTTTCCCTAATCCATCGGCAACTGGTATTTTTAATTTTGTGGTAAAAGAAGATGTACTCCAATGGATGGATGTCAGCATATTTGATGCACTAGGTCAGCGCGTGGGTGGCTTTTTTGAAAGAAATGCTACTGTAGGAAGCCGCGAAATCAAATTGGACGGACAAGCATCCGGCATATTCTTTTTGGTGGTACGGACAGAGCACGGACAAGAAACACGCCGTTTGGTAAAGCGTTAATATTTTGACTTTTAAATGATGTTTGATTATCAGTATTTTGTATGATTTTTAGTAACTATACAGTTGCCCCAGAATTCCCGTAGGAAATATATGTTTATAGGCTAAATAGGATGGATAGTCCAAATCCCGTAGGGATTTTATGTAAAAAAACGCACAAACAACATACATTCCCTACGGGAATTTAGAGGTAGGGTTCCATTCAGCCTATAAACATACATTCCCTACGGGAATTTGGACAGCGGCTGAATAGTTACAAAGCAGCAAGATTTTACTTACCCAACCAAACCCTAAAGTCTTCTGCTTTTTCTCTACTGATCAATATATCTTCTTGATCTACAGGACTTTGTAGTTTTACTTTTAATCGACTATTGGTATAAGCAATCACTTCACTGATGGACTCAAAAGTGGCCATATATTTCCTATTTAAGCGATAAAACTGTTGTGGGTCGAGTAGATCTTCCAATTCTTCCAAGGTATAGTCCACGACGTATTTTCGGCCATTTTTGAGGCGCAGCCAAACGATTTTATTTTCGCCGTAGAAGTACTCGATTTCTTCGGTGGTAAAAGCGGCTAATTTATCCCCAATTTTTACCATAAACCTTGTTTTGTACTTTGGGCTGGTTCTGGTTAGCATTTGCTGAATTACGGCCAAATCGAGGGAAGGATGAATGGCCACCGTGCTTTTCTGCAATAAATTGAGTTTTTCAAAAGCACGTTGTAATGCCTCTAATTCTACTGGTTTAAGCAAATAATCAATAGAATTTACTTTAAAAGCCCTTAACGCATACGCATCAAAAGCAGTCACAAAAATAACTGGGCAGGTGATGTTTACTTGCTCAAAAATTTCAAAACTCAGGCCATCGGCGAGTTGAATATCAAAAAAAGCAAGGTCTGGCGCAGGATGCGTGCCAAACCATTCTACTGCGGCTTTTATACTATCGTGCGTGGCCACTACTTGTATAGCGGCATCAATTCGGCGCAATTGCCGCACGAGTCCGTCAACCGCCAAATCTTCATCTTCAATAATGACTACTTTCATATTTGTTATATTATCGGGATTTTTACCCTGAAAAGTGTTGTGGTTTGTTCTGTTACTACCATTTGATCGGTTAAAAATCGGTAACGCGCTTCAATATTGGGCAAACCTACGCCAGAATAATCGCTGACGTTTTGTTTTAATTGTAAATTATTTTCAATAACAAGATGCTGCTGCTCTTCTCTTATTGCTACAAAAAGTGGGTTAGATTTGGAGACTTCGTTGTGTTTTACGGCATTTTCGACCAACATTTGCAGCGTGAGCGGGGCAATATGGCGGTCTAGGGATTGCACATCAATTTTTGAGTTAAAACTATCTCCAAAACGTATTTTTAGTAAGAAAAAATAAGACTCAAGTTGCTGTATTTCTTCTTCAATGGTTACAGTTTCGCGGTCTCTACTGTCCAAAATATAGCGATAAACAGCGGATAATTGACGAATAAATCGTTCGGCCTGATCGGCATCTTTATGTACCAATTCGGTGAGTACATTGAGGCTGTTGAACAAAAAATGTGGGTTAACTTGGTTTTTTAAAGTCTCGTAACGGGCCGAAATTTGCTCCTTTTTGAGGCGTTCTGCTTCGCCGGCTGCTTGTCGCCATTCCAATAAAAAAGAGCGTCCGTGCATAAAAATAGAAATAAAAAGGGTGATAAACAGCGTGGGTAAAAAATCGGAAAGACTAAAATTGCGAAATGCCCTGAATGCGTCAAATCCCCGATTAGGCGCGTCCCAAATAGCAACAATAAACCACCAAACGATTAATGTGATAAGCGAAGTAGCAAAAAGCGTAATAACCAAGCGCAATACAGGCATTTTGATCCATGGAAACCGCTTTTGTAATATGTCAGTAACACTAGAACTCCCTACCCACAGCAGCGCGGTTGCTAGTGCGCTTAAAGTGATTTTATAGACTGCTATTGCGGGCATATTCGGCTCAAAATTGAACAAGCCAATGACGATAATTGCACCGAGAAAAACAGTAAAAAACAACTTGATATATTCTTTCATAGATTATGCTTTTTTGTAAAAATGGATATTGGGGTAATGAGTGCTTTAACATTTAAAATTGAGCATTTTTAAGTATTAATTTTAAATGTTCAACGTTCAATTTTAAATGTTAAAGTATTCGTTGCAGATCCTCCATTACTGCTTGGCCTGCATCAAGCCTTCGTTTTGGTCTTTTCCCCAACTTGGGTTAATTCCATCGGTAGTTTGAGCGTCAAAAAGTGCTTTTGCTTTTTCGAAGAGCGGCATGGCATTTTTAACGCCACCGCCATAAAATTCGGGCATATTGAGCGTAAACATCCCCTGAACGAATGGCGCACGCGGGTTTGTGGGGTTCATTGCTGATGCTTTTCCTAATTCAGCGAATATTTTTGGCGATAACTCACCTCCTTTTTTCATGGGATCTTCTGTTACTTTACCGATATAAATATAGGCTTGCACTACCCCAATTTCGGAAAGTTGGGTAGGATTTGTTGCTTTCTTTTGCGCCGAAGTGATAAAGGTTTGGGCATTATCAATGTATTTTTGGCCTTTGTCCATATCTGCCCCTGTGGTCATAAAACCTGCGATCAAATTGGCATAAGCAGCATAATAATCGGGCAACCACTCTTTAGGTTCTGCGGCAGCAATACGCGCAAATGTGTTCCCTGCTGCGATGAATTGATCTGGGCTTTTAGCGGTATCAAAATTGGCTACTGCGGCTTTGAGTGCTGTGTTGAATTTATCATTTTGACCAAAAAGATTCAAGGCCGAAAGTACGATAATTGCGAGGCTAATAATGTGCTTTTTCATAATTTTTAAAATTTGAATGGTTGAGATACTTGTGTGTGCTGTTTGTTGGTACAAAGGTGGGGTGCAATTTTACCGTGTGGTAATTTTGTGTGCCGAACTGTAGGAATTGGGGAGTGAAGTGTGGGGTTATTTAAAATTACCATCAAAACCCACCTCACGCCAAGCCTCCGCACCTAAGTACCTCCACAGCCAATCGGCCAATTCGCCTCGTGTAATTGGTCGATCTTTTTCTAATTCCATCATTATGCCTTTATTTGTGCCATAAATCAATATATCTGCCAAATTAAGCCTTGTCAATACCCTATTTTGGGGAAATTCAGGAAATTTTCTATTGGGGAATACTGTTTTTAGGTCATTGACCAATACATTGGCCATGATCGTTGAATCGGGATAAAACCACGTTCGGTTAGCCCATTCATGTGGCTCACCTACACCACGCAGGAGGCCAGTGGCTGTAATTTGTTGGATGGCTTTACTGAATTGATGGGTTGCCGGCACATCTACGTATGGCATAAGATAGCCATTGGCATCCAATACCGCGGCTTGAATGGCTCGTACCGACAAATTTTTGGGGCTTTTGCGCTCTTTTACCGACATGGCGGCCATAATTCCAGCAGCCTGTCCTATTTGTAGTACAACGGGCTGTAATCGCGATGCGCCATTTACAATATTAGTGACCGAAATAGCCTTATCCGCCATCAAAAAATGATCGGTATTGCAAGGAATAAGGCAACCCGCTGGGATATTAAATGAAGGAATTGGCGGAAAATCAATATTGGGCGCAGCTGTATTTTTGTCGTGGTGGTGGTCAATCGGATAATCACCTACTGCAATACCCGTCCGGTATAAGGGTTGCGGCTGCTCATAAGGTGCCAAAATATGGTTGATATTCAACTGTACCAAACCCGTAACACGCCGTCCTTCGCGGTGATAAGGGATCAAAGCCAGTTTATCAGCGGTAGGAAACTCGTCATTGGCAAGGCCGAAATGGCGGTACCCAAGTTCGTTTTGAATAAAATAAATAAAACCTAAAGTCTGATTTTTTGCTTCATGCTCGGCAACTATGCGCTCTTTTTCGTTTAAACTGGCTAAATTAGCGTAATAGTCATTGCCTTGTCTTGGCCAATTGATCAAATATTTATCGTTAGGCAATTTGGCATAACTCAACATTTGTGGACAAGGTAACACCCTTGCTCCTGTACAATTGTGTTCACAGGCACAATGATAGATCTGTGGGTCGTAATTGGTCGGACGAGGAATGGTATGATCGGAACCTTTGCCAAAGTCCTTTAAAATGGCACACCAGGTCAAATCCTGAACGATATTATTGCCTTGTACGGCGGCCATCCTTTCGCCCGTTTGGGTACGGCTGTCCATACCCAGATCGTAATCGGCGCCCACAGCGGCAGCCACATCGCCAAGATCGGTAGCATCTATGAGGATATTACAATGTACAGTGACTACTTTGTCGGCTCGTAACAGTGTCACTTTCCAGCCTTTTTTAGTCTTGGTTGCTTTTTGAAAAATCGTTTTATACCAAACATTGAGCAGCGGTTGTTCTGCGGCCATCTCTTTAAAAATCGCAGCGCCAATATGCGGTTCAAAATGGGTATTGCTCACCCAACCTGTTTCTAAGGCCGCAGCACCGCCATAATGTTTGCGGAGGCGTTCGCGGAATTCGCCCCAAATACCTGCGGGCATACGATGGTTACCGTCGGTAGCACTTACACCCGCAGCGGTGAGCATACCACCAAGCCATGGCGTTGGTTCAGCAATAATGGTCGCCACCTGCATTCGCGCCGATTGGATACCAGCCGCTACCCCACCCGTTCCGCCACCGATGACGAGTACTTGGGTGTTTATTTTTTTTTGAGCGAACAAAAGAACTGGAAATAAAATTGCACAGCAAAGCAAAGAAATGGATCGCATAATGTACTGATAATGTGTATATTGGAATTAAAAATGTAATAAACGTGTTGAATATGCTAACGGTTGAATACGCTCGAGCACCAGTGTTTTGGGGGGTAAAAACTGCCACGGCGTAATTTGATTGGCCCAGTTGAATTCGTTTTTTTCGAGGTAATGTTGCCTAAATTCAAAAGGAGTACAAGCGCGGTATTTTTTGAATAATCGGTTGAAATTGGCTAGGTTATTAAAACCGGACTTGAAGCAAATTTGATTGATATTTTCGTCTGTATTGAGGAGCAATTTGCATGCATGACCTAAACGGACATCGATCAAATATTGGGTAAAACTTTTAAAAACATTCTTTTGAAAAAAGTGGCTAAATGCCGATTCGCTCATATTGATCAACCCTGCTACATCGGCCATTTTAAGATCGGCATTATCAAAATGTTTCAAAATATAGCCATAAGCAATTTGCATCCTATTATTATCCGAACGGGGCGACTGTGGCGAAAACCCCTCGCTGGCCAATAAAGTAGTGTCGTTGGATTGTGAAAACAAGTCCAGCAATTGAAAAAACTCGATAATATTGGCAAAACCCTTGTCCTCGGTCAGGCTTACCATAATACGCATGGCCGATTCAAAGGTAGCACCGTCAAATTTAATACCGCGCCTGGCATCTTCCAATAATTTTCTAATTTTTTTAAAACGTTCTTTTTGAAACATAGATGCGCCAAATAAATCCATGGCAAACTGAATCGTAATAACCCTGTAACTCGGATTAGTTTGCAGTTGTTGCTCATCGCCGTCCCATTTGTGGTAGAGGTATGGCCCAAGTAATACCAAATCGTAGCCATTATAACGCTCTGTGGAGTCACCAACAGTACGCGTGCCAGATATACCCACTACCAAATTGATTTCAAATTCTGGATGATTATGGATCGGGTAATCAAAGCCATTTGAAACGGAGTCCAGCACCACAAAAACATCTGGATTTTTTAAGGGGGTAAATTCTCTGTAAATATGCATAGGTTGAAACCGATAACAGCTATTTTAATTTTATTGAAAGGCATAAAATGTATTCCTTCGCAAAAGTACCATTTATTCGCTGCATTGTACCAGCATACCATCAATTATTACATCAATTTTGCATTGAAGTAGGTGCTACAACAAGCCGCTTATTTACACGATAAAATGAACGCTATTTTTATGGACTCAATTTTACGCAAAACATTGTTGCTGGGTATATTGCTATTTATGAGCAAACTCATTGATGCACAGGCGATTACCGTAACAGGTAAGGTCTTTTCCGCCGAAGATCAGGATGCTTTAATCGGCGTTAGTGTACAAGAAAAAGGGACAAAATCGGGTGCCAGCACCGATGCTTCCGGCAACTTTCAAATTAAAGTATTATCGCTTGACGCCATTTTAGTATTTCGATATACGGGATTCACCGACCTCGAAGTACCAATATCCGGCAAAACGGAACTGTCGGTACCTATGACCAACTCCAGTGGATTATTGAAAGACGTGGTCATTACGGGTTACCGCAAGGAGATACGCAGTGATATTTCATCTGCAATTAGTTCAATCAAAGCAAAAGATATTGAAAAACTGGTAGTGGTAGGTATTGATCAAGCCTTACAAGGACAAGCACCGGGCGTTATGGTCACACAGGTTACCGGCGCACCAGGCGATGATATATCCGTCCGCATTCGCGGTGCAGGCACATTGGGCAATAACAACCCGTTGTTTATCATTGATGGTATTCCGACTACTGGCAATATCAATATGTTTTCGCCTGGCGATATTGAGTCCATCGAAATACTTAAAGATGGGGCTGCAGCGGCCATATACGGTGCTCGTGCGGCTAATGGTGTGGTACTTATCACTACCAAACGCGGCAAATCCGGTAAACCTGGTTTTTCATTTGAAACTTACACGGGCATACAACAACCGATCCGGCTGCCCGATCTGTTGAACGCAAAAGATTTCCTGACGATCCGCAACGAAGCCATCACGAATGGCAATGCGCTTCGGAATCCGGCGAATCAGTTGCCCACTTACGACCCCGCTATTTTGGATACGCTCCCTGATGTCAATTGGCTCGATAAAGTGTTTCAACCTGCGCCCATGCACCGATACGCATTGTCGGCATCGAGTGGAAATGCGGTGAGTAATGTCTATATTTCGGGTGAATATGTATCGCAGGATGGTATTTTCAGGGGACAATCATTTGATAAATACCAATTGCGGATCAACGGCGATATTGGGAACAAACGCTTCCGAGTGGGTAATAATCTTGCTTTTTCGCATACCAAACGCAAGGTGATCAATAGTTCTGGTGATGGATTTGGCCCGGGGAATGAACTCAGCGGTATTCGATACGCGCTGATCGCTTCTCCTTTGTTTTCGGGCAAATATGCCGATGGCAGCGATGTAAACGTGACCTCGGATTTGGGAGATCCGATTCTTTATGGCGATGGCAATGCCAATCCGCTCGTTTTTATTGATAATACCGATTGGCAAATCCTCCGTTATCGTGTTTTTGGTAATGTTTTTGCCGAATTAAACGTGATGAAGGGACTCAAAATACGCAGTAGCCTTGGTGGAGATTTTCAGTTTGAGCGCGAGAAATTGTTTAAAAAACGGCTTTCTGCGGCTATTTATTCCCCTACTTCGCTCAATGAGGGGCGCGTATTTAATCAAACCCTTGTTTGGAACAATACCGCTGATTATCAACGTGAATTTGGCAACCATAAAATATCGGCATTGGCCGGAACAGAAGCCATTCAAAACCATACCGATTACCTCGGTGCTTCGGCCAATAATTTTAGAAGAACAGACCCTTTGTTTCGTTACCTCAATGCAAGCACGGCAGAAGAACTCAAAAATCTTGGTGTTTCGGGTATTGCCACAGAATGGTCATTACTGTCCTATTTTATGCAAGCGGGTTATTCCTTTGGTAACAGATATGTGATCAGTACGGCAGTGCGGCGCGATGGTTCTTCGCGTTTTGGCAAAAACAATAGATGGGGTGTATTTCCTTCTGTATCAGCGGCTTGGAATGTATCCAATGAGCGTTTTTTTGAAAAGATACGCGGTATTTCGGCCTTAAAACTACGCGCCAGTTGGGGGCAATTGGGCAACCAGGAAATCGGTGTTTATCCGTATAGTTCTTTGATTCGGACGGGTGATCGGGTTTATATTTTTGGGGATAAAATTGCGACAGGATCCACCATCATTGAACCGGGCAATAGCAATATCCGCTGGGAAACCAGCACCCAAACCAATTACGGACTGGATATGGCATTTTGGAAAGATCGCCTGTCGCTTACCCTCGATGTATTCCAAAAACGCACCAAGGACATCCTCGTTCGGGTGCCTGTACCGCAGGCGGGCGGGGCACAAAGACCACCTTTTGTCAATGCAGCAACGGTGGAAAATAAGGGCGTAGAACTGGGTTTGATTTATAAAAATCGTATAGGTAAGTTCCAATACAATATAGGAGCCAATATTTCTTCTATTCAGAACAAAGTAACGTCCATTGCCAATAGCGAACCGATACTAGGTGGATATGGTCTTTCGGAAGGCGCACTCACCAAAACTGAACCAGGATACCCCGTTGGATCGTTTTTTTTGTATGAAATGACGGGCATTTTCCAATCACAATCGGAGGTGGATGCCAGTCCGTTTCAAACCAAAGACACCCGTCCTGGTGATGTAAAATTTGCGGATTTGAACGGCGATAATGTCATTGACGATAAAGACAGGAAGCATATTGGCAAACCATTTCCCGATTTTACGTACGGCATTAATATAGGTTTTAATTGGAAAAACCTCGATTTTTCGACGCTTATCCAAGGTGTGCAGGGCAATGATGTGTATTTTTTGTATGGCAACTTTGCTTATGAAACCCAATCGCGCGGCTTTAACTCCTATTCGGAAATATTGAACCGATGGACACCCGAAAATCCCAGTAATACCATACCCAAAGTGAGTATAGATGATCGCAATGGCAACCGCCGGCCTTCTACCCGTTTTTTGGCAGATGGCTCGTACATGCGCGTGAGGAATATTACAATGGGCTACAATTTGAAGGATCTGCTGCATTGGAAAAATATTGGTGGTTTGCGCATTTATGCTACGGTTCAAAATGCGTTGACAATTACAAAATATCCCGGTCTTGATCCCGAAATACAGGCCAATGCCAATGATACACGGGGGCTTGGTTTGTCGTCTGATTTGGCGGTTGGTATAGATTGGGGTACAGTACCTGCGCCTAGAACGATGATTATTGGCGCAAAAATGGACTTTTAAACGTGGAACAAATTATGAAAAATATACTCACTTTTTTTCTTTGTACTTTACTCTGCTCGTGCAGCGGATTTCTCGACAAGCAGCCCATTGCTACGCTGGATACTGGTTCGTATTTTAAGGACGAAGCCGATGCTGTGCAAGCACTCAACGCGGCGTATCAACCATTGCCATTTAGCAACAAAAACAATAATTTTTATTGGGCTTTTGCTACAATCACCTCCGATGAAGCCATTACAGGTGGTGATGGTTCCAGACCGGGTCTGAACGAGTTGGAAGCGTTTACATACACGCCGCGGACGGAGGAATTTAACGATTTTTGGAAATTGCAATACAGTGGCATCACGCAATGCAATGTGGTGCTGGATAATTTGCCAAATATCACCGTTGAAGCCGCTAAACGCGACCAAATTACGGGTCAAGCCTTGTTTCTGCGGGCTTATTACTATTTTTTGCTCACCCAGGTTTTTGGGGACGTTCCCCTGTTTACCTCAGTAGCCGCGCCGGATCAATTAAAGATTCCACGCAGCCGTAAATCGGAGGTTTTTGCGCAAATTATCGCCGATTGCGACCGTGCGGCCACGTTATTGCCCAATAGTTATCCTGCCGCTGAAACAGGACGTGCCACTAAAGGCGCGGCATTGGCACTGGCGGCAAAAACGAGTTTATACGATAAAAACTGGTCAAAAGTGGTAGAATACACTGGAAAAGTAAAGGCATTGGGTATTTATACACTTATGGCCGATTACCAAGATAATTTCCGAAAAACCACGCAAAACAACACGGAATCGGTCTGGGAAATTCAACATGCCAACCTCGAACTGGAAGTGGGTAATTCGCTCAACCAATGGTGGGCTTCTAAGAAATTTGAAGGTTATGGATTTGCGGAACTGACCCAAGCCTACGTGGATGTATTTGAACAGGACGATCCACGCCGCAAATTCACCTTGGCGATGAACAACGAGGACTATTTCGGTTTGGTGTATAAGCCTTCCTATTCCTCTACCAAATACAGCGTGCGCAAATACCTGCAAGCCAAAGCAGATGTGACCCAAAAAGCGGATGGCGATATCAATTATACCGCTATTCGATACGCAGAAGTGCTACTTTGGGAAGCAGAAGCACTGGTAGAACTGGATCGTGGATCGGAGGCGCTGCTACCGCTGGAGCAGGTGCGTGCACGAGCGCGGGCGCAAGCAGCCACACCCGCAACGGCTTTGCCTGCTATCATGGCTACCGACCAACAAGTGCTGCGCGATGCAGTCAGGCATGAACGACAGGTAGAATTGGGGTTTGAGATGCACCGCTTTTTTGATTTGGTGCGCTGGGGAGTTGGAGGGGGTTTGCCGGGTTTTCAGGTGGGTAAACACGAGTTATTCCCGCTGCCGCAAACGGAATTGGACTTGAATCCTACTTTGGTGCAAAATGCGGGGTATTAAGACAGCAATTTCCCATGTAACATACACCACGTTGTGAAATGGGAGAACGGATGAAACGGATTTTACGGATTAGAGCGGATTGTTTCAAAAGAATCCGTTTGTATCCGGGTGATCCGTTTCATCCGTTTCACTATCCTGTATTAGTTTTGATCCACATGGGAAATTACTGGTATCAAGAAAGAAGCGAAACTAATAAATTGACTTTAAATACATTACATTATAGATGCTTTTTGAAGGTTTTGGAAATGTGAATATGCTTGGTTTTGTGCTTTGGGTGACGTTTACGAAACCTTGGAGGTTTCGTAAACGTGGCTTCCACTTAATTCCATTAGTTAGTAAGGAATGAGCATTAAATAAAGGTACAAATTTGGCGGCCTTATTTTGCCACTCTTTTCGTTATTCATCGGTTGTTTAGCACCACTAAACGCCCTCTTCAAGCCTTAATAGTGACAAAATCGTCTCCCCAAATTTATACCTTTATTTAATGCTCATTCCTAAACAATTTTTGCAAAAAAAATGCTAAAAAAATACATTATTACCCTTTTTATTGCGCTTTGTACTGCTTCATTCGTGCTAGCCCAAACGGGCCAAATCGCCCTTCCCCGTGTCGATCAAATGCCCAACCAACCAGCACCCTACAATGTGCGCGACTGGCAACAAGTGGCGATGCGCTACGATTCGTTTTTATATAACTTGAACAAAACGGGGCAATACCTGCCTTTATCTTTTTTGGGCAATGCTGGTGTCAATTATCCACAAAACCCAACGTACCGCTTGCACACTTATATCGGCACTAATTCGCCTTTGGGCAACGAAGCGATCAATGTGCTGCCTTCTCTCGTGGGCGCAACGCTCGTAGGCGCGGACAAAACGACGCAATATGGCCAAAACTGGCTCTTAATGTCGCAAGACTTTTTTAATAAAGCCAATGGCGAAAATATCTACCTCAACAATGCCTCCTCGAGCAGTGGCAACGATTGGTGGTACGACATGATGCCTAATGTTTTTTTTTACCAACTGCACGACCTATATCCTGCCAATGTAGGCGCGGCAGATGAGCAGTTTGAAACCATCGCCAATCGCTTTTTAGAAGCGGTGCGCGCTATGGGCGGCAGCGATGCACCTTGGCAACCCGCTTATATGAATTACCGTGCGTGGAAATTTAAAACGATGCAACCCAATGCCAATGGCGTGAAAGAACCCGAAGCCGCTGGTGCTTTCGCTTGGGTACTCTATAATGCTTGGAAAGAAACCGGAAATGCCGATTACCTCAAAGGTGCAGAGTGGTCGATCGAGTTTCTAAATGATTGGTCCGCCAACCCTTCTTACGAATTACAACTTCCTTATGGCACGCTGACTGCGGCAAAAATGAATGCCGAAATCGGTACAAAATACGATATAGAAAAAATGGTCAATTGGTCTTTTAACCGAGGTGAATTGCGCGGCTGGGGCACCATTGTGGGTACTTGGGGCGGCTTTGATGTATCGGGATTGGTGGGCGAAGCCAACGACGCGGGCAACGATTACGCTTTCCAACTCAACGGTGTGCAACAAGCGGCTTGCCTCGTGCCAATGGTGCGTTATGACAAGCGATTTGCCCGCGCCGTCGGTAAATGGGTACTCAATTTGGCCAATGCCACGCGGTTGTTTTATCCCGATTTTTTGCCGTCTAACCTACAAGATGCCTCGGCGTGGTCGGCCACCAATGACCCGCAAAAAGTGATGGGTTACGAGGCACTGCGTCAAAAATGGCAAAATCTTTCCCCCTTTTCTACTGGCGATGCGGTACAAGGGGGCTGGGCCGCTACCAATTTGGCATTGTATGGCAGTAGTTCCATTGGTTATCTTGGTTGTTTAATTGAAAAAACTAACGTGGATAAGATATTGAAAATCAATTTGTTAAAAACTGATTTTTATGGTTCGGATGCCTATCCTACTTATTTGCTTTACAATTCGTACGCTTCGGCAAAAACGGTGGCGTTGGATATTGGTGCGTCTAATGCCGATATTTACGATGCTATTTCAGAGACTTTTCTGCTGCAAGGCGTTTCTGGTACTGTCAACTTGAATATTCCGGCCAATCAGGTGATTTTGGTGAGTATTTGTCCGGCAGGTGGCACAAAACGATACGAAAAAAATCAAATGCTGATCAATGATATTGTTGTGGATTATGACCAACATACTCAATCTTATACCGCCGCACCTCGTATAAAAGGATTGGCTGCTGAAACCAATCCACTCGAAATCAACAAAAGCACTGCTGTTTTTGCCACGGTGGTGGATAGCGATTCGGGACAAATTACCTATACCTGGAGCAGTAATTTGGGTACGATCACAGGCACAGGCGCGACCGTTATATTTACAGCACCGGCCATAGAAGGCACTGCTAACATACGGCTTATCGCCAGCGATCCAGAAGGCAATTCCGATACGCTTATCCTATCTATACCCATCGTTACAACGATCAATATTGCCCCACAAATTATTGATATTCAAAAGGATAACGATTATACGACACCTGGCAATATCCTCCAATTCAACTGCATCGCCACCGATGCCAATAATGACGCGCTGACTTATACTTGGTCGTCGGGAAATGGTACTTTTAATGGTTCGGGTAGTAGTACCAATTGGACAGCACCGAATCAGGAGGGTATTTTTGATGTAACGGTTAATGTGGCTGATGGCGGTGGTTTATCGGCACAAACGACCATTAAGGTTTTGGTCAAAAATTTTGATCCGACTGTCGGAAATACCATTGCGCAATATCCTTTTACGGGCAATGCTAACGATGTCAGCGGAAACCAATTGCATGGTGTGGCCAATGGTGTTATTTTGGTGCCTGATCTGTTTGGCGTGCCGCAATCTGCTTATTATTTTAACGGTGGTGCGCAGCATATTGCTGTTGCGAATAGTCCATTGCTCAATTTTGAGCAGGAAATCAGTGTAAGTTGCTGGTTCAAGGCCAATGCATTGCCAGAAAAAGAGACTTTTTTATTGTCGCATGGCAGTTGGCAAAACCGCTGGAAACTGTCTGTCACACCCGAAAAATACCTGCGCTGGACGGTTAATTCATTGAATGGTATCAGTGATTTGGATGCCATAACACCGTTAAAGATCGATAGTGTCTATCATGCAGTGGCTACTTATGATGGCGCATTATTGGCTTTGTATTTGAATGGCAGATTACAATCGTACAAAGCATTTTCAGGCAAAATACGCACCACAACGATTGCTTTTTTGATGGGTCAAATATTGCCCGGACAAGCCAATTACAATTTTAAAGGGGTGATGGACAATGTGTCGATATTCGATTATGCCTTGACTCCCGAGGTGGTAAAAATACGTTACGAAAATGGTATCACGGCGATAAACGAACCGCTGGGAAGGGTAAAAATGGGTTTGGTATTGTCGCCTAATCCGGTGACTGATCTGTTGACGTTAAACTTGAAATTTGAGCATGGTACGCAATTGGATAATACAGTAAAAGTGCAGGTTTTTGATATGCTGGGGCGTTTGGTTTTGGAAAAAACGGGGGACTCGGGGGATGCGGCCATTTTGGATATAAGTAATTGTGGGTCAGGGGTTTATCGGGTTTTTGTGGTGGGTGTTGGGGTTTGGGGTAGTGGGGTGTTTTTGAAGGTGTCGGGGGATGCGTATGGGGGGGACCGCACAGATCTATGCGCACAGGGCGATCCGCACAGATCTATGCGCACAGGGCGATCCGCACAGATCTATGCGCACAG
>JBEAVK010000188.1:0-21549 GCA_041160955.1 Bacteroidota bacterium | reverse complement strand
TACAATATATGTTGCAGTGCAACGTCTGTACAATATATGTTGCAGTGCAACGTCTGTACAATATATGTTGCAGTGCAACGTCTGTACAATATATGTTGCAGTGCAACGTCTGTACAATCAGCGGGGGGCGTAGAGGGCATGTTTCATATTTTTTTATTTAAATTTGATTTTTTAATAAACATTATGCAACCGCATATTCCGTTAATGGGCGCACATTTTCGGGATGTATGGCCAGTACAATGTCAGACTTAGGTACTCCTTTTGCTTCCAAATCACCGATAATATCATAGTCTGTGCTATTCTCTTGCAGCCATATTTTGTCATTTTTGATATCTAAATGAAGAATAGTAAAATAGACTCGCTTACCATTTTCCCAACCTAAAGAAAGGACTTGATAATGGTCTCGTTCTGTATCGAAAATTAACTGCTCTTCGATACCAGGTTGGTTTTGATTTGGTGGTTGTACAAAGTCGGATAACAATTGTTTGATCCAACTGCGATATTTTACCAATTTATCCATAAGACAATTTTATTTTGAATGTGGTCAAATACAATTAAGTCTATTTTTTCGTCTTCAAGAATTTCCTGAATGAGTGGTCTTTGAAAAAAGGTTTTATAAGCAAATTCTGGAACAGCAAGGAAAAGATGGCGATCTGCTTCCTTTTTTTGCAAAATACGGCGATACAATAAAAATTGGCCGTATGCATCCTCAAAATCAGCAACAGGAGAGCGGTTTAAAAAATTTTTCACTTCAACCGCAATCATTACTCCATCTTTTGCTGCACCAATTATTTTTTCAGCACCAATATCAATTTCGATATCTATTTTCCCTTATTGAAGTCGGAGTGGGTCATTCGTGATGATCCAACCGTCTGATATTAATGCTGCGATTACATTAGGGTGGAATTTATCCCTTGCCATTTTTCCTATTATTTAGAAATACAAAGGTATAGGTTTTATGTCATTTTTTAAGGTTTTATGCTTTTGTCTCCTGTTTTTTAATTTGTAATTTTTAAGCCGTAATGCTCACTTTGGAATAATGGATATGATAAATTCGCGATAAAATCTTTCCTTCATACTACAAATTCGTTACCTTTAAAAATGAGTACGTGACAAAATTATGCTAAAAAATTGAAACCCAGACGACTATCCCTTATTTGGTTTTAATTTAGAGCAACAAATGCCCTGCCTTGCCTATTTCCCCGTTTATAATGAACCAGCAAATGATCCAGCAATTTCGGATCGTCCACATGCAGATTTTGCCCCATGATAAAGGTATAATCACCCGATTTAGTAAAAACAGGTTGATTTTGATCCACTTCATAAATATAAGGATCGGCCTTAAAGGACGCGGTATGAATATTCATCGTATTCATGGTTGTAAAATGCTTGCTATCCACATAAGGCATTAGGTCACCCAAGCCACCATTGTTGGGGAAAACAATATAAAAGAAATGTCCATCTGGGTCAATAACGCCCAAATATGGCTCATTTGGTGCAGAAAAGTGCAATATAATAGTATCTCCCTCGTAGAATAACGTATGATCCACCGAGATTTTTGCGGTATTGGATTTGGTTAAAGTGTCGATCACTTCAACTTCTATTTTGTTAGCAGAAGCGGGAAAATCAATAGGTAAAAACCTATTGTAAGTGCCACTAAAAAAACCAAAAAATATAGCGATATTGATAATGATTTTCATAATTGAGATTTAAGTAATAAGCGTGATTGTCCCGAAGATACATCTTTTATATTAGGGCGAAAAAAAATAGGAATAGCATCGGATGTAGCAGAGCAGATCACCCTTCTTGTCCCTAATTTTAACCATTTTTTAGTTGTTTCCAACAGTATATCCAACTGAAATGGCTTTACAAGATAATCATCGGCACCCAATAACAAAGCATCGCGTTTATCGCAAGATTCGCATAACGAAGTACTAAAAACAAAAGGGATTTTATTGGTTTTGGAACAAGATAATAGGTGAAGCAGCACTTCATGTCCATCCATTCCGTGCATCAATACATCACAAATAATCAAATCTGGAATGAATCTCTCTGCAAATTCGATACCCATTTTTCCACTTTGGGCTAAAAGTGTTGTGTATCCTTTCAGTTCCAAAAATTCACTCAAATTATCGAGGATTTCTGTGTTATCTTCAATCAATAATATTGTTTTTTGCATCTTCTCTACTTTATTAGACTGCAAAGTTAGGCCGTATTGATAGACGGTCTCTTACACACTTTTGTGGAAAACTTACATGATTTACATATAAGGAACGATAAAACCTACATGCTATTTCGTTTGCTTCATCATCTGTGCCGCAGTCTCCAATTCTTTGCAGGCTTGTAAGCAGACATTTTCGAGTTGCAACACAAAATCTTCAATATTATCTTGTTGTTGTTGTTCGGAGCGGGCAAATTCAATCACTTTGTGGGCCATAATTTCAAAATCGGAGTGGATGCCAACAATATTAAAGGAAGGCAGCATTTTATGGACAGTGTTGTGTAAGGCATTCCAGTCTTTTTCAATAAAACTCTGTTTCATCGTATGAATCAACGGGGGCGTTTGATCGAGATAAGCCGTAATAATCTGCAATATTGTACCGGTATCATTTTTGGTGCGCTGGCGCAAATAATTCAGGTTGGTATAAACGATTTGTTCAATTTCCAAGACTTCTGCTTTTGCCTCGCTCAATTTTGGGGTATTTTTTTGCACCAATGCAATAATTTTTTGGTACAATACCTTTTCATCAATTGGTTTTGCGATGTAATCATCCATACCCACGGCAGAACTTTTTGCTATATCAGCAGCAGTAACATCTGCGGTGAGGGCAATGATAGGGGTACGGGAGCGGAGCGTATTTCTGATGTATTCCGTGGCTTCAAAGCCATTCATTTCGGGCATTTGTAAGTCCATCAAAATGATGTCATACGATTTAGTTTTTAAGCGTTCGATGGCTATTTTCCCGTTATCAACAATGTCGCGATCGAATCCGAAATCATCCAAAAGCGTTTTTATCAAAAGTTGATTGAGCGGCATATCTTCAACGACTAACACGTTAATATGTTTAATGTCGTGATCGAGTTCGATACCAACAGATTCTGAGGCTGCAATTTCATTTGTTTTTTTGAAATTCAGGATAAAAGAGAATGTAGATCCTTTATCTATGATACTTTTGACGTGAATGCTACCGTTTTGTTGTTCGACTAATTGTTTAGCAATAGCCAGTCCGAGTCCGGTACCGCCGTATTTCCGTGAGGTTTCGATGGATGCCTGTTGAAAATTATCAAAAATAGTATTGATATTATGGGCATCAATGCCAACACCAGTATCCTTTACCGAAATTTCAATTTTTGCAACTTCGTCGTTTTCTTCGAGTAAATGAGCGGAGACATTAATGCTTCCTTGCATCGTAAATTTCACAGCATTGCTCAACAAATTGAGTACAATCTGATGTAGTCGGATAGGATCGCCGAGCAATACTTCTGGAATCTTAGGGTCGTGTTCCAGCGTTAGCCTTATATTTTTTTCTTGGGCTTTGGTATCAAACAAATGTATCATATTGGACAATGATGTGGCAATATTGAATGGTATTTGTTCAAAAGTCATTTTACCCGACTCCACTTTGGCCAAATCCAGTATGTCGTTGATGAGTACGATCAAGGCATCGCCGCTCATTTGGATCGCGGTTAGATACTCTTTTTGTTTTGCGGTAAGATCGGTTTTCAACACCACTTTTGTAAAGCCAATAATCGAGTTCATGGGGGTACGAATTTCGTGGCTCATATTAGCCAGAAACTGTTGTTTGGCTCTGGTGGCGTTTTCGGCGGCCTCTTTTTGTTCTTCTGCAATAAATGTTGCACGTTCTGCAAATATTTTTGCTTCAATGAGTTGAGTTGCTAGCACTTTTTGTTCGGTAATATCTTCAATGGCAAATAGAATTAATTGTTCCTTATTCACTTTTTGAACAACAAGCCGAGCATAAAGGAGCAATGTTAATTCGCCAATGTTGGGAAAAGTGTGGCTGAATTGAAATTTTTCAAGACTCACTTTTTGGGATATGGTTTGTTGTAATGCCAGACGCAAATCGGGTAAATCCCATTGTTTTTCTCCCAAATCAAATAGCGAGCGTCCTTCCGTTGCCTCTTTTTTTAAAAAGAATTTTTGATAAAACGAGTTATTGGCCGATTTTACAATAAAATCCTTGTCGAGGATCAATATTGGTTTTTGAATGGTTGCAAAAATAGATTCGGAGTATTCCTCCGACTCAGTAAGTAGGTCATTGCGCACTTGGAACTCTTGGTTGGAAGACATGAGTTCTTCATTGGTTACTTCGAGTTCTTCCCTGGAGGTTTCTAGTTCTTCATTGAGGGTTTGGTACTCTTCATTGGAAGAAACAATTTCTTCGTGCGCCGATTGCAATTCCTCGAAGGTAGTTTCCTGTAATTCGGTGATGGCTTTAATTTCGTTGCGGATGGTATTTAATTCCGCTGTCAATTTTTTGATCTTTTGATCCTTTAAAGTCGTCTTCATCTGACTGGCGGTGGTGCTGCTTGCCATCGGTGGTTGGGTGGGGTTGGTCAATTTGAATACCACCAATAGCAAGGGTTCGTCCCAATCAATTTTAAGTGGGGACACCTCAATAGACAAGATTTTCATCTTTGATTCGATATTGATTTCGATGTCGGATTTATAGATCGTTCCCTTTGTTTTTAGTGCTTCCTGTATAGCGATGCGAAGTTCAAAAGCAAATTCAGTTTTGGCTAATTTTAATATGTTCAGGCTGGCTTTGCCCGATGGATGTTCAAGGAACATGGAGACGGCGCCTCTGAACTGGAGGACTTCCATTTCTTTGTTAATGACAGCACAGGCGGGCATATAATTGGCGAGTAGCATAGCATCAATGGCGTTTTCGATGCCAATTGG
This sequence comes from Bacteroidota bacterium, assembly GCA_041160955.1. GTDB lineage: Bacteria > Bacteroidota > Bacteroidia > Chitinophagales > Saprospiraceae > M3007. The sequence goes on along the minus strand of JBEAVK010000188.1, from coordinate 16,625 downwards.
ATTGTGGTCTGCACTTTTAGTAACGGGGCTTATTTTTTTAGTGGCCATAATAGTTCGTGGCAAATGGGGCTGTAATTGAATAATACGCTGGACACCCACATTCTTTTTACGGAGATAGATTTTATATTTTGGTTCGATTTGGGTAAAAAGCAGGGATGCCGTTCCCACAGATTCTGCTTTGCCCAGCATAAGAAACCCACCATCTCGTAGTGCGAAGTGGAGGGAGGAAAAGACTTTTTTTTGTGCCGCTGCATCGAAATAGATGAGCAGATTACAGCAACTTACAAAATCCATACGAGAGAAAGGTGGATCTTGTAAAATATTATGCGGAGCGAAGATGCACATCTCTCGTATCTCTTTGATAACGTGATATTTATCGCCTGATTTTGTAAAGTAGCGGTCTTTATATTTAGCCGCAATATCTTGTACATCCCGGTGCAGGTACGTACCAGCGCGGGCCTTGGCGATAGCCACTTCACTGAGATCGGTCGCAAAAATCTGAACTGGTATTGTTGTTTTGTTTTTCTCTTGTATGGCATGGATGAGCATAGCAATCGAGTATGCTTCCTCCCCCGTAGAGCATGCTGGCACCCATATACGCAATACTTCTTCTGCGGTTTTACGCCGAAACAAATCCGGAAAAAGATGCGTTTCTAAGTAAAAAAAAGCATCTGGATCCCTGAAAAACTTGGTTACATTGATCAATAGGTCGTTGGATAACACAGTGACCTCCTGGCTATTTTCTTGTAACACCTGGATATAATCTTGTATTTTCCGTATCCCTTTCTGCTGCATTTTGTGGTTAATGCGGCGGCGGATGGTAGGCGTTTTGTAATGACTAAAATCTATGCCATTTACTTTTTGCAAGAGTTGAAAAATAGTATTCAAATCATTTGTTGCAACATTGGCGATATGTTCCCTTTTGGTAAAATTATGGCTACTCAGGTAAACTAATTCGCGCGCAATGGCTACGGGATCCAGCACGTAATCAACAATTCCAGCGGCAATAGCAGAATCCGGCATACTATTGGCTTGGGCGGAGGTATCTTGAGCAAAGGTGATGCCACCAGCGTCTTTAATGGCTTTTAGCCCCTGCGTACCATCACTTGCATTACCCGAAAGAATCACACCAATTACCTTTTCCTGGTGGGTTTGAGCCAGCGAAGTAAAGAGAATATCAATGGAAACAATCGCCTCTTTTTCCTGCCGAGCACTGAGTTGAATATGTCCATCTGTTACCTTAATTATTTTATTGCTCGGAATAACATACACGTTATTGGGCAGGATTTGCTCCATATTCTCGATTTCCTGCACTTTCATTTTAGTGATCTTCGACAGAATAGTCGTTAACAGACTTTTATGGTTAGGGCTGAGGTGTTGTACATAGATAAATGCCATCCCGGTATCGGAAGGCAAGTTTCTAAACAATGTACTTACAGCCTCAAGGCCTCCAACGGAAGCACCAATAGCAACTACTGTGAATGATTTCATGGTTGGTGTTTTTACATTCTTTCCATATACCAGTTCAATTCTTTTTCCATTTTTTTGTATTTAAAAATGGTGGTAATAATTTTTTGAAGGCGTACGAAGGCGGTTTCACTTTTAACGACATAATCAAATGCCCTGTGGTGCATACAACTGATGGCCACGTCAATTTTATCTTGACTGGACAGCATAACGACTGGAATATCGGGGTTGTATGCTTTTATTTTATCCAATGTTTCGATACCATTCATGGCATCTTTTTCAATACCATCGAGGTGATAATCTAAAATAATCACATCGGGGAAGTGGGACAATTGTTTGATACACTCCTCACCTGTTGGGTAGGCTTCTATTTCAAAATCGGCGTGTTGGAGCAACTCAACTTCGAGCATTTTTAGAAATACAGCATCATCGTCCACAAGGAACAATTTTATTTTTTCTTTATGATTCATAATTACTATTTTTAATCCGATTAAAGTCTGCTGTTAATTCTTTACAGGCATGGTTACAAACATTTTCAATGGTTAATATCAAATCAAATATGCTTTCCGTATGCTGTTGCGTTCGGGCAAATTCCTGTACTTTTTTAGCCATACTTTCCACTTCTGTACTAATACCTACCATAGCAAAAGAGGGAATCAAAGCATGTACTGCGGCGTACAAAGTCTCCCAATTTTTATTCAACATGCTTTGTTTCATGGTACTGACCAAGGTGGGTGTTTGTTCCAGATAAGCCGTAATTATTTCCAACATCATGCCAGATGAGTCGTTTTGGGTGCGTTGCAGCAGATATTCCAGATCTGTATATTTCAGGTGTTTATTTACTTTTGCTTCTGGTGTTTTATTGGTTTTAATTGGGGCATTTTTTTTCACCAAACTAAGTATTTTGCTATAAAGCAGGTTTTCATCCACGGGTTTTGCGATATAATCATTCATCCCGACGGCTTTACATTTGGCCAAATCGACGGTGGTGACATCGGCGGTTAGGGCTACAATAGGGATTTTGGAGTGCATCTTATTGCGAATGTATTCTGTGGCTTCAAAGCCGTTCATTTCGGGCATTTGGAGGTCCATCAGAATAATATCGTAGGATTTGGTTTGGAGTTTTTCGATGGCTATTTTCCCATTGGAGGCGATATCGCGTTCAAATCCGAAATCATCCAGCAGGGTTTTCATCAATAATTGATTGAGCGCAATGTCTTCCACGACTAACACTTTGATCCCCCTAAATTCCGTATCAATTTCAATCGTTTGTATTTCTAATTCCGCTTCTGCACTGGTTTTTTTGAAACATAAAGTAAAACTAAAAGTAGATCCTTCATCTAATGTACTGGTCACTTGGATACTGCCGCCCTGGGGTTCTACTAATTGCTTAACAATGGCTAGTCCCAATCCGGTACCGCCAAACAAGCGGGCCGTACCGCTGGATGCCTGTTGGAAATTATCAAAAATATTGGCTATTTTATCGTTGGGTATTCCGATACCTGTATCGGCAACCGAAAACTGAATGGTGGCCTGATCCTCATCTTCGTTTAGGAGATGCACGGCAACTGTAATTTTTCCTTTTGACGTAAATTTCACGGCATTACTCACCAAATTTAGAATAATTTGGTGCAAACGCACGGGATCGCCCACCAAAACTTCGGGGATTTTTGGGTCATAAATTTTGACCAGTTGTAGGTTTTTCTCCTGAATTTTTGCTTCAAAAAGGTGCAGCATTGCCGCAATGGAAGAGGCCATTTTGAACGGTATTTTTTCAAAAGTCATTTTACCGGCATCTACTTTAGCAAGATCCAGTATGTCATTGATGAGGACGATCAGGGCATCGCCACTCATTTTTATAGCCGTTAGGTATTCTTTTTGTTTGGCCGATAAATCTGTTTTGAGTACAACTTTGGTAAAGCCAATAATCGCATTCATAGGCGTACGGATTTCGTGGCTCATATTCGACAAAAACTGTTGTTTGGATTTGACCGCGTCTTCGGCAATTTGTGTCGCAATTTCGGCTTTGGCTTTGGCTTCTTCGGCAATTGCGGTGGCCATTTCGGCAAATATTTTTGCTTCTGTCAATTCCTTTTCAATGCGTTTTTGATCCGTAATATCTCTTGCTACAACGACGGCTCCGAGTACATTGCCCCGATTATCCTTGTAAACAGATCCGTTGAAGAGTACATCTGTTAGTTTGCCATCCATAATTGTAAGCGGGTAATCTGCTACGAAACCATTGGTAAAAACAAGTTGATAACCTTCGCGGGCTTTGTCGGGCTTTGTAAAATAGATAAAGAAATCGGTACCTATTAATTGTTCACGGGATCGTCCAGTCACTTTTACAGTGGCTTGGTTCATATCGGTTATTTTGCCTTGTGGGCTAATCGTAAACAGGGGGTCACGGCTTGCTTCAATTAGGCTCAACGAGTACTGAGAAGCCAAATTAGCCGCATAACTGAGTGCTTCTAATTCTTTGTTGGCCGCTTCACGTCGTCGCTTTTCCTCTTGCTGGAAGGCCAGTTCGATATTGGCGATGCCCAACTCAACAGCCCGTTTCTCTTTTTCCTCATCTTGAAAGGCCAGTTCGATATTGGCAATGTCCAACTCAAAGGCCCGTTTGCCTTTTTCTTTATCTTGAAATGCTAGTTCAATATTGGCAATACCTAATTCAGCGGCTCGTTTTCGTTTTTCATCTTCTTGAAATGCCAGTTCTAAGGTGGCTAAAGAAAGGTCGCTTTTTAATTTTTTTTGATTTTCTATTTGGATATTTCTAAACTTTATTTCTTCTATTATGTCAATAAACGCAACAATTACACCCTTTACAGCACCCGTATGATCTTTTAGTGGTTGATAAACACATTTAAAAAAGCAGGGTATTGTGTGGCCATTTCGGAGCATACTGACTTCATGTTCATCAACAGTGAATGGAATGCCACTTTCAATTACTTTATCAATCATTACACCGATACGCGATCCTATGAGGTCGGGGAAGGATTCAAAGAGCGGTTGACCAACAATATTTTTATCTTTCCCGAGTATTTCCAAATACAGATTATTGGCAAAAGCCAGCATATAATTCTTACCCATAAAAATACCAGTAGCTACGGGAGATTGCATTAACATACTGTACATATCTATTTTCTCAATGTGGTCGTTTTTTTTCATATCATTTATACAACAAATGCAAAAACATAAATACTACTTTTTATGGTGAAACACCTACACAATGTCTTCCAATGGACTACGTTTTTTATCTTTTAATTGCTTAAAATGCGAAGGGCTTAGCCCCGTCATTTTTTTAAATTGGTTGGACAAATGGGCTACACTGCTGTAATTCATCTTCCAGGCGATTTCTGAAATATTGAGTTCACCATAGATAATCAATTCTTTGATGCGCTCAATTTTGTGTGCAATGATGAATTGCTCAATGGTTGTACCTTGCACCTCCGAAAACATATTGGACATATAAGTATAGTCATGGTGGAGTTTTTCACTCAAAAAGTGAGAAAATTTCACGTGTACATCTTCTTTAGAATGGTGCACCATTTCAATAATGATATTCTTTATCTTTTCAATTAAAACAGCTTTTTTATCATCCATTAACTCAAATCCAGCCTCGAACAGTGCCCTTTTGAGGTTTGCAAGTGCATCTCCTGAAAGATCTTCCATGATATCCACTTCTCCCAAATCTACTAAAACAAAATGTAGATCCAATGTTTTCAACACTGTTTTGACCGCCAACTTGCAGCGGTTACTTACCATGAATTTGATGTGTAATTTCAAGTTGATTTTAGTTTAATCTGTTCTTAACCGACACCTAAATATAAGTACTTGGACACAATTAATCATGTCCAAGTACTTAGCATCCTTTAAGACCACGTAAAAGTACTTATATTATAGGCATCTCCAATTACATAATTTTAAATAAAAATTACATAATTCACACTTTAGGAATGAGATTTCAATAAAGGAACAAATTTGGCGGCTTTATTTTGCCCCTCTTTTCGTTATTCATCGGTTGTTTAGCCCCACTAAACGCCCTCTTCATGCCTTAATAGTGACAAAATCATCTCCCCAAATCCGTACCTTTATTAAAATCTCATTCCTTATGATTGGTTTCCGATTTTCTAAAATCGTCCAATTGATAAGTGATTACTTCCAGGTAATCTACTAATTCGTCCATACTGACTTCCGCTTTATTAGCATTGTACCGCAATGGGGTTTCTGTTAGTACATTGTATAATTCGGGAAATTCAGTTCTAATCTCTATGGTAATCAACAAAATACCATCCGTGAGCGCATCAAAAATGAAATTTCTTTTTCGGCTGTCTAGCGCATTTTGCTTACCCCCAGCCCCTGGAATGTGGTGTTTGAAATAGCTTTCATTTTGGGCTTTGGAGCCATCGTGTTTGAGCCATTTCCGATCGTCGGGAGGCAATGGATTTGTGCCTTTATTTGTTATTTGGGGTTGGCTGTGCATATCCTGACTTTCAGGATATGATGGTTGAGCCAAGAGTATCTTTATTTTTTTGTTCCCAAGGACTGGATGTAGTCCATTTTTTACTCGTTTCATAATAAATAATTTAGTTATTAAAGCCATTCCATAGCACCTTCAGCATCCGCGAACGGCCGGAAGGCTTCTACGGAAGGTGTTGTTTCTGCTTCCCAGCTATCATCTTTGAATCCGTAAGTTTGGTTAATAATACTATACTTTTTAGTCCAAATCGGTACAGATAGCGTACTACAAAGCGTTTCGGTTTCGATGGCTCGCGGTAAGTATTTATTATCACCATCTTCATAAGCAAAAATCCAAAGTTGATTAGCGGATATTTTTCCATTTTTCCAAAGTCGAATCACTGCCCTACCCGTTTCCTCATGCCGAAGATGCTTGGTATATTCGCCGGATGGCGAATGTGTGATAATCAAGTCGTAGTGCTGCTTTGGCAATAGCGCCAAAATAGCAGATTCTACTGTTTCTTCCGCTAATGGGAATTGCTCCGGCCCATCGTCCATGTCACCCATATTGCCATTGGCGTTCAATTCTTTTAATGCCTGATAGTACCGAGGTGCTCGTCTGGGATCATTTCCGCGGCAAAGACAAACAATAAAACATTGCCATGATGGGTGGCTCAAAATAGTGCCTCCTGCCCATAGGGTTTCATCGTCGGGGTGCGCAACAATAACTGCTACCGATTTTATGTGACTATTTGGCATAATGCTATACAGTTTTTTCCATGATAAGCCTGGCCATGAGATAACTAATGGTGGATTCCGCACCTTGATTGAGGTTGACAAAATCTTCTTCCAATCCATCATAACAGCCACCTGTACAGGGGTTGTAAATAATTTGATTTAAGTGATTGTTGCCCAAAAACCAATTAAAGGCAATCGTCATTTTTTCGAAATAACTGGCATCTTGAAAGGTTTTATAAAATAAATTCATGGCTAAAATGGTGTAAGCCACATCAATAGGTTGCTCGCCCCCTACTACAATGGGTATCGGTTGGTGTCCTTTGTGCAACCAACCTTTATTAGAAATTACTTTTATTTTATCGCCGTTCAACGTAAGCGACAAAAGGAAATCAAAAGCGTTTTTTGCAATTTCTTTATAGACTTTATTGCCCGTTTCGATATACGCGAGTAGTAAGGCTTCGGGCAAAATACTGTTGCCGTAAGTCATATAACTCTCAAACCACTGCCATTTTGATTCTGATTCGTGGCGGTACATTTGAACCAATCGGTTGGCCAGTATTTCTATCAACAAAGAGATTTTGAGCGATTTTTTTTTCAAATTATAGTAATACAAACCTTTTATTGAAAATGCCATGGCTCGGGTAGAATGCATGGATTCCACGTGCAATAGCGCATTTTCCAGCACTGATTCGGCTAATTGAATCATATCTGCCGGTAAAATCACTTTTTTTGAAATTAAAAAGCCCAAAGCCCAAATAGCCCTGCCATTAGAATCGGACAAATTCGTTTCATTGTTTTGTTCCGTAAAATTTTGCTCGAAGTCAACATAGTTATTGAAATTACCCGTGGGTAATTGGCAAAATTTTATAAAATTCAAATACAGTCGAATATAATCCAAATCAGCGTTATTGCCCGATATTTGGTAGTGCATACAAAAAGCGATTAAAGCCCTGGCATTATCATCGAGGGTATAGCCAGATGCGTTATCGGGTTGGTTGAATATCGAAAACTGTAAACACGCAAATGGCGTGGTCATTTTTTTCAGATGAACTAGGTTGATGTCGGGAAGTTGGTATTTCAACTGAATGGAATCATTTTTTGGAGCAATATCGTACATTTTCGGGATATTATCGTACATAACGGGTTGCGGTGCTGTTGTGACCTGTGTTTTCCCTATAATTTTTTGAAGCAATTGGGCATGAGCAATCGCCGAATTTTCCCAAGCAGTTGGTATAATTGTTTGCAAGGTATTTTGGCTAAATGTATTGCACAGTACATCGTCGTTGAGCAAACGATTTACGCCTTCGGCCAGCTGTTGCGCACTTTGAAAATCAATGATGATGCCCGTGGATGCACTCAAGATTTCTTTGGCCTGCGGAATGGGCGTAGAAATGATCGGGCAACCGCAACTCATGGCATAAGAGAAGGTGCCGCTGACGGCTTGGTTGGGGTCTTTGGAAGTAAAGAGATAAATATCAGTTAATTGCAAATACTCCAATAAATCATGGAGCGGGAGGTAGCGATTGATAAAAATCACGTGATTTTCGAGCGATAAATCCTTTACTTTGTCTTCTAGTGATGTTCTGTACTGCTCTCCTTCTGATGCTACCACCCCTGGATGCGTTTTACCGATAGCCAAAAACATCACATCTGGGTTTTCTTTGATAATATCGGGGAGCGCATCTAAAGTTGTTTCAATGCTTTTTCCGGCACCGAGCAGCCCAAAAGTGGACAAAACCTTTCTACCGGTCAATCCATATTTTGCTTTTAACAATGGTTTATTGATATGTGGCACCAAGTGTGTACCGTGGGCAATTACCTCAATTTTATGGAGTGGAATGTCATAATCTTTGTTTAAGATATGAGCAGCATTTTTTGTCATCACAATAACGGAATCGCATACCGCAACAATCCTCCGAACATGGGCGTGTAAATCACCATCGGGCTGCGGCAACACTGTATGAAAAACGATCACCACGGGTTTGACCAGTCCATAAAGCAATTGAAGTAGTGCATCGTCACCGGCTTGTTTGAAAAACCCAAACTCGTGTTGTAGCACAACAAGTTGTATATTATGGTCTTGGTTGATGGTTTGTGATAGTTCAAGGTACGCGGTAGGCTTATTGGTATCAAGGGTGAATTTTACTTCTTTAGGGTAGTTATATTTGGTTTCCCCTGGTTCGAGTGCACAGACTTTCAGGTCAAAAGAATCATTAAATTTATTATTCATAGCATTCAGCAGATCCTGCGAATAAGTTGCTATGCCACATTCCCGTGGTGGATACGAAGTAATAATCAATACTTCAGGTAGGTGATTTTCTGGCCGGCGTACAGCTTTAGATTTAAGTGAGCTATACACGGTAAAAGGAACGTGTTTTGCTACTTGTTTTAGATTATATGTTTGTTCGTTATCCATTATAAATTTTATTTTGTAGCAGTTCTGTTAAGAGTGCCGATAAAGAGAGAAAGTTGTAGGAATAAAAAAGGGCATCATCAAATAAGGTCGAGCCAATTAGGCAACAACATTATTGAATCCACCCTTGAACTCAATACTCACATTAAGATAAAATAAGTTTGGCATAATCACCCTTATATACTGCTCGGTAAAATAAGTGTAAATGGTTGCCATTCTGTGTAATATCCGCTTAAATACACCTCCATTGTCGCATGCTAAATCGGTTTTAGTAAGAATGACCCTGTGTTTTGTTGATCCTTAATGGTGTACTCAATATTCAACCGAGATTGTTTTTTTTATTGAATATTATAAAAATTCATTAGCGAAGGGGCAATCCCCACACCGCCCCTTCTAAAACTAACGAATGGTTTCAATTACTTCTTATTGTTAACAGTAAGGTCTTTCAAAGCATTGCCTAATTCATCCATGTCATGGTTAAATTCAGTTTTAAAAGACGCCCAATCACTTTTTTGTATTTCATAATTGTCCATTTTGGCTTTGAAGTCTTTGTTCTTTTGTTGTAGTTTTTCGATCGTTTCTGTATAAGTAGCATCTACCTTTTTACCGGCCTTTTTCATGTTGGTTTTCAATTCTGCAATAGCCGCATCGTTGGCATCCATACGCACTTGTGTTTCGGCTTTAAATGCCTGCCATTCCGCCTCATTAGCGGCTTTCATAGCGGCAGTACTTGCCTCTTTTTGAGCATCTTTGAGATCGTCTTTTGCACCCTCCACTTTGGCATCTGCCTTATCGGATTTGGTGGCGGCGGAGTCACAACTCGTCATAGAAACAGCGGTCATAAATGCCAGCATAGAAGCCATTGTAAATGTTGAAAATGTTGTTTTTTTCATTTTTTAATGTTATTATTTTTGCAATTAGCAAAATATTAGTGAAATAATTTTCACATACAAAGGTATCAGTAATATGCTTCTTGGACGTTATATAATTTGATGGGAAAGTTATAAAATTCACACTTAGGCTACTGCAAGTACCGCCGAAGTATCCAAGCCTCTGTCTCATGTAGCTCCATCAGCCCGGTAAGGAAGTCGGCAGTAACTAAATCTTTGTTTTTGCCTGCTGCCAACTCAATGTCTTTGCGCAATTGAGTGATAACAGTTTCATGGTCGCCCAATAATTCCTTTAGCATATCTTTTTGAGAAGGGTAGCTATTCGGGGATTCTTTGAGTCTGGAACACTCTATAAATTCGGCCATTGTACCTATGGTTTTGCTACCGAGTTTGTTAATACGCTCGGCAACGGAGTCGATGGATGCTTCAATTTGCTGGTATTGGCCTTCTAATAATTTATGAAGTTCCATAAAACTTTCACCAGCAACATTCCAGTGGAATTTACGGGTTTTGATATAAAGTGTCATTTCATCTGCTAGCACACCCTCTAAATTGGAGGCGCTGTTTTTCAGGTTTTTTTCGGAAATTCCTATTTTAGGTTTCATATTTAATTATTTGTTTTTATTATGTGAAAAATATGTTTTGACAAAAGCGTGTTCTTGATTTTCAGTCATTTTATCGGCCTGTTCTACTTCGATTTTGATATGCGCAAAAAGATGATCTGCGCGCAACATATTGAATAGTTCGGTTTTTGCATCTGTTGGGCCAAATAAGAGTACAGCATCATAATCGCGGATAATACTGCCCAAATCTTTGTAATAAGAGGCTTGTTGGTGCTGCTCTTTATTATGCATCAAATGCTCACTTTTCACCAAACTCTCCGTTTTATCTTGGTGTGTAAATTCGGATTCAATGATCGTCGTTTTGATGGTATTATCGGAATATTCCATCAAGTGCGCACTGGAATGATCCATCCAGATACCTAGATTTCTTGCTGTTGACATGCTGAATTATTGTTTAGTATGCGTTATGCGATGTGCGGGCGTAGGAATGATAAGTTGTGGCTGTTCTTCATTTAATTGTTCTGCTGTTTCGGCGTATTCTTTTGACAATTTAGTTATTTCATGTTCGGTTTTTTCACCAACATGAATCACTTCGTTGCGAGCGGTTTCACTAGAAGTAACCAATTCATTGACTTTTAAATGAAGCGATGCTGTAAAGCGGTTGAATGCCTTTTGAATAATAAATAGACTTAAAAAAGTGAGCGCATGAATGACATCTCTGAAACATTCATGGTAGTTTTGGGAGTAAAATTGTTCGCTCCAAAACCAAATTACAATTAAAACAATAGCCACAATAAAAGTGATCGAATTGCCAAGTACCACAGTGGCGAAAGCGGTAAATTTTTCAAATACTAGATCTATCTGTCGGTAAATGCGTTTCATTATATTTAAATTCTTTAAAATAAATTTTAGCGAGGAGTAAAAACATTGCGATCAGGATGGGGCCAAAAATAAATCCAATAAAACCAAATAACTGTACACCGATAATCACCCCAAAAAGGGTGATAAGTGGGTGCGTATGCCCAATTTTTTTCATCAGCCACATCCGAGCAAGGTTGTCCACACTACCGATGACCAAAAGGCCATAGGTCAGAATGAACGCCGCCTCGCCAGTTAAGCCTTTGGAATATAACACGATGGTAAGCGGTATAAATGCCAAGGAAACACCCAAAAACGGTATCATTCCCGCAACAAAAGTCATAAATACCCAAAACCACAAATCGTCTATGCCTGCCAATCGGTAACCAATAAACCCGAAAAAACCTTGAACCACACCCATCATAGGAATACCCAGTGCATTGGAATACACTAAATTATCCAATTCTGTACGAATATCCTGAATGCTGTTCTCTCGTAAAGGCAGCCAATTTAAAAACGTGTGTTCCATTTTTTCGCCATCCATGAGCATAAACCAAAGTATAAAGTAGGTCATCAGTAACAGCACCAAACCCACCAAAGTGGCATTGATGAGGTTTGTCACCTCCAATACGCCCCATGCTGATAAACTTTGTATGCGTTCGGGGGTGAGTAAATGCATCCCTATCCGCGTTTCAAAATCCAGAATAGTCGTTTTAAAGGCATCTAGAATTTGCTGAGAGTTTTGGAAACCATTGATTACCTTATTACTCAGCAATTGTATTAATCCACTGATCGGTAATAAAATAACCATAAAAGACCAAAACATAGTGAATACAACCGATAACTTATGGTTCCACTTGCGGGTTTCGGTGAAATAATGGGTCGGTTTCCTAAGCAGAACGTACAAGGTATATGCCCCTAATAGTGCGGGCGCAAAAGATTTTATATTCCAAAAAATTAACGCAAACAAAGCGAAAACTAAGAATAATAAAAAGAATTGCCGAAATTGAGAGATGTGTACCACGAGTAATAAATTAATTTAAATTAAGCATAAAGACTGGTCACATTTCTTAGAAATGGCATAAAAATACTTAACGGCTTTGTAACGTGCTAAATATTGATACCCTGCAAAGTACCTAGTACACCAAAGGCGCGCAACAACCACAACACCAGTACGATTACAACTACAATATTGAGGATATTTTTGACTTTCCCATCCATGGGGATATAGGTATTGACTAACCAAAGCAATACACCAACAACAATAAGCGAAATGAGGACATTTAATAAAGGCATAATTGTATATTTTAAAGTGAACTGCAAAGGTAGGAGACAAAAAACATCACTAATTTACACCATTTAAGTAATAATTTACATAATTCTCACTTTCAAATTGCTTCCTCGTAAATGTTACAACTAATAATCAGAATTACGTAACGATAGCCCAATCCAAAACCTGCTCCTTTGTGGAAACTGTTGCTTCATCATCTTATGAACAATATTACAATATATACTTAATGACAAATTGGCATTTTATTAGCAAAGAGGAAGTACTCCAACATACCCATAGCCAAGTAGGTGGACTTTCCGCATCTCAATCCGCAATAGCGTTAAAAAAATATGGTTCTAATGTACTGTTAGAGAAAAAGAAAAAACCTGCATGGTACATGTTTTTGCTGCAATTCAAGGAAACCATGATCTTGATTTTGTTGGCAGCGGCAGTAGTGTCGGGTATTGTCGGTGATATAAAAGACATGATTGTTGTGTTGGTTATCGTCATTTTAAATGCCATTGTTGGTTTTATACAAGAATATCGAGCGGAAAAAGCAATGGAGGCATTAAAAAAAATGTCACCATCTGTTGCAACTGTTTTGCGCGATGGGCGGCCGGAGGAAATAGATGCCTCCCTGCTTGTACCTGGCGACGTAGTGGTACTCGATACGGGCAATCTCGTTCCCGCCGACCTCCGGCTGCTGGAGAGTGTTTCATTAAAAATAGGGGAATCATCGCTTACGGGCGAGTCGGAAGCCGTGGAAAAACAAACTGAACCACTCCCCTCCCCCAAATTACCGATTGCCGACTGTACCAATATGGCCTTCAAAAGCACCGTCGTTGCTTATGGGCGAGGTAACGGTGTGGTAGTAGCAACCGGGATGAAAACGGAAATTGGCCAAATTGCCCAAATGTTGCAGGAAGACGACGAAATGACACCGCTACAAAAGCGGCTCTCTGAATTTAGCAAAAAACTATCCCTAATCATTATTGGTATTTGTGTTGCTATCTTTATCGCAGGTGTTATTCGCGGCGAGGCACCTTTAAAAATGCTACTAACCGCTATTTCGGTTGCGGTAGCGGGTATTCCAGAGGCATTACCAGCGGTAGTTACTATCGCACTCGCCATTGGCGCAAGGCGGTTGGCGCATAAAAAAGCCTTGATCCGAAAACTACCAGCCGTAGAAACGCTAGGGTCAATTACTTTTATTTGTACCGATAAAACAGGTACGCTCACCCAAAACAAGATGACGGTGACCGAAACCTGGACAGATCAAACAGCACCCGATGGATGGTCGCTTTCGAGTGCCGATGCCTTACTGTTGTGTATGGCGCTCAACCATAATGTCAAAAAAAATGAAAAAGGCGTGCCTATTGGCGAACCCACAGAACTCGCACTCGCTGCGTATGCTACTGCAAATTTAACGGCAATTGATCCCAAAAATTCACCTAGAACAGCAGAACTACCTTTTGATGCCGACCGAAAAATGATGACGACCATTCACCAATGGAAGGATGGTAAATTTTTGGTGGTCACTAAAGGCGCGTTGGAGTCTTTGCTAAAAATATGTAAAAATACCAACCAAAACATAACCACCGCCGCCGATGAAATGGCAGAAAACGGCCTACGGGTGTTGGCTTATGCTTACCAGTTGTTAGACAGTTTGCCCGCCGAGGTCAATTGTGCCAGTATAGAAAAAGACATGCAATTCATCGGTTTATCAGGCTTAATGGATCCGCCGCGAAAAGAAGTAGCACAAGCAATTACCAACTGTATAAAAGCAGGCATTGTACCTGTGATGATTACTGGCGACAACCCAAAGACGGCAACTGCCATAGCCCGACAAATAGGGTTACTGAGCAGTCCAAAGGACAAAGTAGTTACTGGTGCTGAATTAGAAAAAATGTCAAAAGCCGCTTTTGCAAAAAATATCGAGTCCATAAAGGTCTATGCTCGTGTGTCTCCAGCGCAAAAACTACTGATTGTGAAGACATTACAGGCAAAAAACCACTTTGTAGCCATGACCGGCGATGGCGTTAATGATGCCCCTGCCCTACGGCGTGCAGATATAGGTGTTGCAATGGGCATTATGGGAACGGATGTAACCAAAGAAGCCGCTGACATTATTTTGCTTGATGATAATTTTGCGACCATCATAAAGGCCGTCAAAGAAGGCAGGCGCGCTTTTGCCAATATCCGCAAATCCATCAAGTTTTTACTCGCAGGCAATAGTGGTGAAATATGGACAATAGTACTCGCTATGTTTGTTGGGCTACCATTACCGTTGCTCCCGATCCATATACTGTGGATCAACCTCGTTACGGATGGTCTTCCGGCCATGGCACTTGCAGTAGAACCCGCCGAAAAAGACCTGATGAAAGAAGGCCCTCGAAACGCTAGTGAAAGTATATTTGCCAATGGATTGGGCTGGCATGTCTTGTGGGTTGGTTTTTTGATTGGTGCCATTTGCTTTGGCGTACAACTTTGGGCATTACAACACGATGATCCAAAGTGGCAAACCTATATTTTTACAGTGCTGTGTTTCACTCAATTGGCGTATGTAATGGCGGTACGGAGCAATCATACTTTCCTATTTCAACAGGGTATTTTTAGTAATCCTAGTTTAATTTGGACTGTACTCTTCACATTCGGGCTACAACTTTTGGTACTTTATGTGCCGCTTTTTCAGGTTATTTTTTCTACACAAGCGCTTAGTTTAAAAGAATTGGGTAGTTGTATTTTGGCCGCTTTATTGGTGTTTCATGCGGTAGAATTGGAGAAGTACATACGGGGACGGATCAGGAAAAGACGCGCATTAAAGTTGGATAATTTGTAACTATACAGCCGCCACCCAAATTCCCGTAGGGAATGTATGTTTATAGGGTGGAATGAAAAATTTGGTTCAATTCCCGTAGGGAATGTATGTTATTTTGTGCGTTTTTACATAAAATCCCTACGGGATTTGGGTAATTTACCTTATTCAGCCTATAAACATATATGCTCTCCGGGAATTTTTGGGTAGCGGTTGAATAGTTAAGATAATTTATAATACATAAATCATGCAATTCTTCGCTGGAATTGTGTAACACCCGTCGGCACAAAACGGCACAACTTTGACGGGTGAAAATACATTCACATTTTAAATAAAAAAAATGAAAGAATCATCAAATTACGATGGGGAATTAAAATCGCCAGAAGCAACACCCGATTGGACTAGCAAAAAATATCATTCAGGTTTTAAGGCGTTGCTGTGCATTGGGAACTTTAAATGCTCTTCTGAAAAACATTATGCCCAACTTATGAAAATTGAGGGCGATTTGGATGCCATGAATAAAAATGCTTCCACCATAATTGAGGCGAATCATTCACCAGAATTATTGGACAAATGGGAAACAATGCTTACAGAAATCAAGCGCGCTATTTTATCCATCAACCAGGTTCTAAATGCTGCAAAAGATAAGGTAGCCAAGCAGGATAGGACTGATTTTTCGGGGTTTTGGCAACAACTTGACGCGGATTTGGATCAATTAAAGCAAGCCTATACCACGATTGAAGGTTTTGGGATTGAAAAACTCCCTGAAAACGAGCATGTTCGTTGGCAAAAGAACTTCAGTGATGTTGGAAATACAATTTTACCCGCAATTATTTCACACGTTGAAACAAGCAAAGTAGAACTTGGATTGATTGAAAAATACACTCAAGAACAACTCAATGAAATGATGCAAGCGATCATTGTTTATATTCCCGAGGACTTTTCGTTTGAGGAAGCCAATAAATACGAACAGGATTATATAAAAGCGTTGGCTGATTATGAAAAGGAATTTAGTACGGATAAAAATTGGTGGGATACCTTTTTGGACATTTTATCGGGCGGTGCGCATCAGTCACCTGCCGAAAGAGTTATGATGAAAAGTTGGGTTGAAGGCGAAAAAATTAAGGTATAAAACGTTGCGGTGTTGATA
>JBEAVK010000186.1:0-14302 GCA_041160955.1 Bacteroidota bacterium | reverse complement strand
TGGGTACTTCTTTTTTGGGCCAATATGGCTTGTGGCTGGGTTTTATTTGCGCTACCAACCAAGTAACAGCGAGGTAAACAATACCTGTCATCAATAACCATCCTGCCCAATTGGGGAAAGGGATGACCCGCTCTGCTGAGTCATTCCAAGGCACTGGTGCAGGATCGAAAGCATCCATTGGGAGTGCTTTTTGCTGGTGCATCTCCAGGTGGTTTTGTCGCAAGTCTATGATTACTTTTCGCAAGTCTTCCACTAGTTTGAGCCAAGCATCTTCTCTGGGTTTTACTTGCCCTACTGTCTTTCCCACCGGCCCTAAGGTAGAAAAACCCGCCAACCTGGAGTGTATTTTCCATTGGGAGGTTTCTACCAGCACTGGGTAAATCCGTACATATTTACTGCCCAACTGTTGGTAACGATCCACGGCTGCAGGCACTTCTATATTTTCGATCCACGGTGTTGTGATGGATTTTTGGCTGGGTAAAAAACAGAAAAATATGCCCTTGCTCCAGTTCTTCGTGCATTTTGCGGTGGTAAGGTCGCTTTCTGCTGCGTGGTGAATACCAAAAAAACAAGATATTCCACGGGTACGGCACTACGGGATCTGGTTCGGGGTGGTCGTACCAAATCCGTAAATTATAACGTACCTGCAAAGGAGCGATCCATTCCATGAACTCCGCTACATAGCGTTTATCAGCCGGGGCATGTGAAATATATAAATGGAGCATGTATCGGCGGCGGTTTAGAGGGTATCGGGCGGGAAGGGTACATCCACTGGCGGTTGCACTGGATTTTCGCGGCGGTACTCCTCGGGTTTAGGGTTTCTTTTTATTGTCCCTGGCGCCATTTTTCGGGTGCATTGGGAATCATAAGCCCTTGCAGTGGAGAACAGTATAGCGATCAACATGGCCCATCCTACCCATTGCGGGAAAGGGATAAGGGTTGGAGGTGTGTCGTTCCAAGGCAGCGGTTTGGGGTTTAAGGGTAGCCCTTCAATTTTTCGTTTTTCTAAGTGATTTTGGGATAAAACCTCGATAATTGGCTTTAATTGATCCAAAACCGTAGCCCATCCTTCTTTACTGGTAGGCAATTGATTGATTGCTTTCCCCGCCGGGCCGAGGCTAGGGTATATGCTCAAACTAGAAAATATCCTCCATTGAGATGCTGAAACGGGTATCGTAAACACCCGAACATAATGATTACCCAGGGTATTGTACCGCTCGGTGGCGGCGCGTTCTTCTACGTCCTTAATCCAGTCCACATTGACCGATTTTTGGCTGGTTAAGAACAAATAAATATCGGCCATGGCCAGTTCATTGGGCAAGTCGTAGTGGTACGGCAACCGATTGTTACTGCGTGGGCGGTACCAAAAAAAGAGCAGACTCCAAGGGAATGGAATGACAGTAGCGGGTTCGGGATGATTATGCCAAATCCGCAGGTTGTATTTTTCCTGCATTGGTTTTATCTCCGCCAAAAATTCTTTTAGGTATTTTTGGTCACCATCTGCGTGCGAAATGTACAGGTTGAGCAATATTGATTCGTTTCGTGCAAAGGTAACAAGTTATTACGTTCCTTTGGAACAGTTTATAAAAAAAATGCCCAACGCACCTTACGGCGATCGGGCGGAATAGTTTAGTTCCTAACCTAAAACTATATTTGTCTTTTGTTTCGTCAACTTGAAATTGGCTACAAAGATAAACGCTTTATAAAGTGGTAAGTATAGGTATTTACTTTAAGTGTGCGTAAAGATTGTATTAAGCCTGCGTTAACTTTATTGGAAAAATTTGTGAATTTGAAAAAATGGCAACTTTGTATATTGGCAAAAGGAGCGACGTTGACGAATGCTTGTTATGAAATAGAAGTATCGTTACCAACAAGAACATAAAAAACAAGCACCACCGATAAATTGAAAGCACACCATACCTATTTTTTTACCGAAATATACTACTTTTGTCACCATGAATTATTTGACCTCTCTCATTGGGAATTCCCATTTATTATTGCTGCATTTGCCGATTGGTATTATGGTATTGGCGGCTTTTTTGGTATTGTGGTCGTATCGGCAACAATCCACTGATTTTCAACCTATTATCCGTTTGAGTGTCAAAATTGCAGCCTGTACTGCGGTCGTTTCGGCGTGTTGTGGATGGTTTTTAGCCCAACAAGGTGGCTACGACGATCATGCGCTTTGGTGGCACCAATGGGTAGGTATCGGGGCTGCATTGTGCTGTTGTATATGTTGGTGGGTCATCAAATCCAGTTATTTTAACCTTGCTTTGCTGGGTACAACGGGAGTTATTGGTTTGGCTGGGCATTTTGGCGGTAATTTATCTTATGGCTCCGATTATCTTTGGACTGCCCCCGAAAAGGATGCTTTAGTGAGCGGTTTCAAACCCGATGATCCGGCATATTCGACTTTAATTCAGCCTATTTTGAAGCGCAAATGTGTCAAATGCCACAGCAGTTCAAAGGCAAAAGGTGGATTGGTATTGGATTCGTACGAAAACCTGCTAAAAGGCGGCGATAAAGGTTTGGAAATTGTTTTTGGTAGTGCTGATAGCAGTGAATTATACCGTCGTTTGATATTGCCCATTCACGAAAAAGAACACATGCCGCCTAAAGGAAAAGCACAATTAAAGCCCGAAGAAATTGATATTATTAAAAAATGGTTGGATTTGGGGGGCGATCTGGGGGTCGAGGCGGATAACGTAATTTGATATGAGTGCTTGCGGCAAATACTTTAAAATTTAACATTAAACGTTTAAAATTTAACATTCAACACTTTACACTTTATAAATTTTAAATATTTTATTTTTAATGTTAAATTTTAAACGCTAAATTTTAAATGTTAAATTTTAAAACTACTCCAAATCGCCAAAAAACTTTCTGATTTCGGTCGCTTCTTTGGCTTTCATCCTTCCGGCAAGAATCAATCGCATTTCGCGGCGGCGCAACGCACTTTCAAACAGATTTTGTTCTTCACTGGATAAAGGCAGCACCGGCGACACAGGAATGGGTGTTTTCTTTTTATCGTCCAAAGCCACAAACGTAAAATAGGCATGGTTACACCGGCGCGGCTGTTGGCCTTTTATATCATTGGCAAATACCTCTACAAATACCTCCACAGACGTACTAAATGCCCGTGTAACTGTTGCTTCTAGCGTAATTACATCGCCCAAATGAATGGCGTTTTGGAAAGAAATATGATCCACAGCGGCGGTCACCACGTGGGCTTCGCAGTGTTTTCCGGCACAAATAGCCGACGCAATATCCATCCACCGCATGAGATAGCCCCCCATGAGGTTGCCCATTGGATTGGTGTCGTTGGGCATAATTAATTCGGTCATTACGGTGCGGCTATCCGATACTTTTTTGGGTTGTAGTGCTTTTTTAGCCATTTTTTTATCGATATTACGCTGTTAAATCCTCTTTTCTAAGTCTTTTCATCAAATAACTCACGGAAATCATCACCGCTAATCCAATCACATAAGAGGCGATAAACAATAACCAATCGTAATCGTCTTTCGCTACGGCTTCTTTTTTGGCCGCCAATCCCCAAAGGTTTTTAATACCTTTTTTGACAAAAAAACTGGACACCAACGTGGATGCCGATAAACCTGCTAAATAACCAACAGAGAGGTTGACTATTTCGCCGGCAACAAAATTTCTAAATTTAGACATAATTAATAGAGCGGTATTAGGTATTCGGCGCAAAGGTATAAAATTACATTATTAAAAGGCAACTATCTCCTTGGCCGCAATTGGTATCTCAATATTATTTACCTTTGCCGTCCTGTCCGGTAATCTTGCGCCGGATACTTACATGAAACATATTTATTTTGATAACGATGGCACTATTGTTGATTCCGAAATATTGGCCGTTTATGCCATGCTTAATCGGTTAAAACCACTTGGTTTTGACATGGATGCCGCTACCTACTCCATGCGTTACCCCGGACTTTTAGAAAGAGACATACTAAAACGTATCCAAACGGAATATGGCATTGAAGTGCCTCCTGATTTTGTGGAGCATTTGCACCGCGATTTTAATGAAATTTTTGATATCCAATTGGCAGTGATTGATGGGATGGATCACCTGTTTCGCGATGTAAAAATCCCCAAAAGTATGGTTTCTAATGCGCGGGTTGTCCATGTAGAACGGTGTATGCATCGGATTGGACTTTTTGACGGTTTTGAAGGAAAAATATTCTCCGCCGAACACGTTGCTCGACCAAAACCCAACCCCGATGTCTATCTCCATGCGCTCGCACAAACGGGCGTAAACGCACACGAAGCCGTGGCGATTGAAGACAGTCCCACAGGTGTATTGGCAGCCAAAGCAGCAGGTATAAAAGTGATTGGTTTTTTGGGTGCTGCTCATATTGCCGACGGGCATGAGGTGATGTTATTGGAAAATGGTGCGGATTATATTGCTGAAAATGCAATGGTACTACGGGAGATTTTGGTGGGGCTAAATGTTTTGTAAAACGGCATTTATTCTGTAAAATAGTTTTTTCAAGATTTGAAGAGGTGATCGACCCAGAATGGGTCAAATGTTTATAGCAGAATGTGGATAAAATATATTCGACCCTGAAGGGGTCGTACACCCATATCTGCCCATGCTTTTTCTATAAACATTTGACCCATTCTGGGTCGGCCAACTACCATAAATATGCTGAAAATAAAAACTCCAAAGCCTAAACAATATATTGTGTTTTTCTGCCCTGAATTGCAAGTTAGGATACAATGAGGAAACGTACACTTTAGTGTACGTAACGCTTTGTGTTCTGAAAAAAAGCGAAGCGTCCAATCTACGTCTTTGTGAACTTTGTGCACTTTTGTGGTGGAAAAGCATGCTACACATACAAAAAAACTTATTTTACACTGTACTTAGTCATATTAATTATTAAAAACTAGCTGTTTAGGATAGCCAAAGTATTTTTCGAGCAATTAATTATGTCCACAAATTTATTCACTTTTAATACTCAAAATTGACTTGAAATTCCTCGCCATTCGTCTTTTAAACCTTAATTCCCTTCGCGGAAATGTCACGATTGAGCTGGACAAAGCGCCTTTCGTGCATACCGGTTTATTTGCCATTACGGGCGATACAGGAGCCGGAAAAACCACCATTTTGGATGCCATTACCTTGGCATTGTATGGCCAAACGAGCCGCGAGCACGAAAAAGAAGTGATGAGTAATGGCTGCACAGAATGCTTTGCAGAAGTAGAATTTTCCAATGAAAAAGGTCGTTTTTTGGTACGCTGGCGACAAACACGCCTTAAAAACAAGGCCAATCCGCTCAAAGTGGACCGCGAAATGGCGCAATTCGACCCCGAAACCAGTACCTGGCGCATCATAGCCGCTACCAAAGCCGAGGTGGACAGCAAAGGAGTTAAGGCGGGGGCAGTGGAGCAATATTTGGGACTGGGATACGAACAATTCAAACGAACGGTACTGCTGGCGCAGGGCGATTTTGCGGCATTCCTACATACCAATGAAAGCGACCGCGCTTCGGTGCTGGAACGGCTCACGGATAGCGAAATTTATACCCAAATATCCAAGGCGGCTTTTGAACGACCTAAAGCCACTAAAATAGAGTTAGAACGCCTAAAAACAGAAAAAAACGCGCGAAAACTGCTTTCTTCGGAGGAAATTAGCGACCTGCAAATTGAATTACAGGAATTACAAGAACTGGGCAATAGCACTGATATTCAACTTTCAACGCTCCGTAGTTGCGATACCAACCTGAAACATATTGCGGAACTACAACGGATTTTGGGGCAATTGGACGAGGAAACAAAAGCCCTCGCACACGCCCGCACGACCTTTGAACCCGAGGAACAACGCTTGCAATTGCACCGTACACTCGCGCCATTTAGCACTATCGCTACCCAATGGCGCGATGCACAAGCCACGGAAATCCAATTGGTAGCGGCATTGACTGTAGGACAAACGGAAATAACGGCTTTTGAAGATCAACTGGCTGCCGTGGCACCACTTTTAGAGCAATCACAAAGCACCATAACAGATACAGAGCAATCGCTCAAAACACTAGAACCGCTGGTAAGGCAGGTACTGCAATTGGATGAGCAAATCCAAATACAGGCCGCTGCGCTGCTTGAAGATGAACAAAACAACGCCGAACGACTGGCAAAAAAGGTGGAATTGGAGGAGCAATGTCGCGCCCAAGAGGAACACTTAACCACCTTGCTCGAACGCCACCAATTGGCACTAGATTGGCTCAGCCAATATCAATATGCCGCCGATCTTGGGCTACACCTCCAGTTGGTGGAAGAACAACATCGACCTGCACTGCGCGATATTCATAAGCGTTTGCGTGACTTGAGCCTAGAGATGGAAAAGGTACGCCCCGAGATGGAACGGCTCACCGCGGCATTGAGCGCAGCAACTACGCAATATCAAAATAGTCTCGATCAGGAAAATGCTGCTAAAAAGGCGTGGTCTGATTTGGTACATACTTTACCCGAGTCTTTACAATTAGTGGATCAACCGGACGAAATTGTCGCAAAACTGAGTGGTAACCTGCAAAGTTTGGAAGATTTTACGCGGTATTTGGAAGATTATCGCGAAAAACTTCGAGATATTGAGCAAATTAGGGAAACACAGGAAAACCTGAGTACCAGTGCCGAAATTACCCTAAAAGCACTTTTTGACGCTGAAAATGAACTGGAAACAGCACGCCATATCGAAAAAATAAAGCGTTTGAGGCTGGAACGCGAACGCCAAATCCTGAATTATGAACGCGACCGCACGACGCTACTTACTGCTGGCGAACCTTGTCCTTTGTGCGGATCGGTGCACCATCCTTTTTTGGAGGAAAATATGCTGATCGCTATTGCTGATGATGCGCAACTCGATTGGGATACTGCTCGAAATGTATTGGAACAAGCACAAGGACGACATACACGGCTTAATTTGGAATTGCACGATTTAGGGCAGTCGATCAAAAAACTGGAGGTGGAATTTGGGGCGACACTCGCCTTGCAAACCCAATATCTGCTGCATCCGCCCAATGAAGAAGAACGGATTTTGGAGGATTTGAACTTGCAACTTTCGATGGGCAACCCCGACGGATTGGATGTACACGAAACGGCATTAAACGAAAGAATAGCCCTGTTGCGCAGCCAATTAAATGCCCTAAAAGCAGCTATCGCGGCAACTCAAACGGCCACACTTGCGCGGATGGAACAGGCGCACCAACAAACGATGATTGAAAAAGAAACCGAAATTCATGCGGCGCGTTTGGTACAATTGGAAAACGATTGGAACGAAACCCAAACCCGCAGTATAACGGCTTCCGAAGCACTCAACCACCTTTTGAAGCCTTATCAAATTGTGTTTACACCCGATGCGCAATTTGCAGCAGCCATTACCACGTTGAAACAATTGCACGAAAAATATATCGAACAGACGGGGATAAGAGATACGACCACATCGGCGAAATCGGTGCTGGAAACCGAAATTTCGGGGCTTAAAAAAAGCATTGCAGATCGGACATCGGAACTGGAAAAACAACTGGCCGCCACCGCAAAAGATGCCGCCGAATTGGCCGAGAAAAAACAACGCCGCGCCGATTTATTTGGTACGCGCAATTTGGTACAAGAACAAGAAACGCTACAAAAAAACCTAGAACAAGAACGCCTCCAATGGACAACAACCAACAATAATATCCAACTGATCCGCGAACGCCTAACGGCAAAACTCGGTCAACAGCAGTCCGAAAAAGCGCAATTGGAAGAAACGACCAAACGGCTAGCCGCCCT
Organism: Bacteroidota bacterium; assembly: GCA_041160955.1. GTDB lineage: Bacteria > Bacteroidota > Bacteroidia > Chitinophagales > Saprospiraceae > M3007. The sequence continues at coordinate 6,517 of JBEAVK010000186.1, read as the reverse complement.
TTCGCTGGAATTGCAAACAAAACTAGATAAAGCCTTGGGAAAAGGCCAAATACCTGCGTTTTCGGGTCATTTTTCGACCTATATCTTCCAAAATCTATTGCAAGAAGAAGCAGTAGAGCAATTAGAACAGCAAAAAAAACGCCTTGACGAGACGGCTTTGGCCTTGGCTACCCGACAACAATCCACGCACAATGACCTCGAAATGGCTCGTACGCGCCCGGGAGCCGATGCCGATCCGCTGGAGGTGACCACCCAACTCCGTGCCGCTGAGGAAGAAAGCAAACGCATAGAGCAGCGGATGGGTGCGATTAAAACAGAACTGGACAGTAATGCCACAAGGGCGCAAGAAGCAGCTTCGTTTTTGACCCAAATATCGGCTGTAGAACAGGAATGGGAGCGACAGGAGCAACTCCGGGCATTGATCGGATCGGCGGATGGGGCTGCATTTCGACGGTATGCGCAGGGGCTTACGCTCGATCAATTGATCCAGCACACCAATAAGCATTTGTCCAAATTGCAGGGTGGCCGCTATCGCCTGCAAAAACGCACTGGGAAAGACCTTGAACTCGAAATTTCGGATACTTTTCAAGCCGATTTTATCCGCTCGGTGAATACTTTGAGCGGTGGGGAGACTTTTTTGGTGAGCCTCGCGCTGGCACTCGGACTGGCGGATATGACCAACCGCAAAACACAGATACAATCGCTATTTATTGATGAGGGCTTTGGTGCATTGGACGAAACTGCACTCGAAATGGCCATTGAGACTTTGGAAAGTCTGCAATCGCAAGGTGTGACGATCGGGGTGATTACCCATATCCGCGAAATGATGAACCGTATTACGACGCAGATTAAGATTGTGAAACAGAGCGATGGGTTTAGTACGGTGGTTTGTGTGGGGTGATCGTTTATTTTTTTGTAATCAGATCAATTAAAATTTAGGAAGTAGGCTTGTTTTGCTTATTTAGTTTGGCGATAAAGTGATTAGAGTGTGTGACAAAATCGGGGCATGATGTTTTATTTACGCAAACAATGGATTGGTGCAAAATTGTCGGGGTGACAAAAAAAGTCGCCCCGACAATAGCCCAAATACTGTGTTCCCACGAACTTGAAGGTCTCAATAATACCAATACTTAGGTTCAATATTCAACGATCTCCAAGTGGGTACTTATCGAAAATTAGGATATTGTCGGGGCGACTTTTTTCAGTCACCCCGACAATTTTGTTGAAATCTATTGTTTTAGTTTAAATCTATTGTTGGCATAAATAAAATATCATACCCCGATTTTGTCATGCACTCAAGTGATTATTTTATATGAGGCAGCGAAAACCAACCATTAACACGTCTTTAGCATTACGTACTTTATCAATATTAATTTATCTTTTCGCCCATACTACAGCGATATTTTCCATTTAAGTAGTGTTGAGCCTTTAGTATTGGTCTCCATTACCGGTTATCAGAATAATAAAATGACTATTATGAAATTACACAATTTACTTTTATGGCTGCTTATATGTACGCTAGTTCCTTATAAACTAGTATGCCAGACCTATATTGGAATGGATATCGGTTACGGATTACCATTAGCGGCACAAGATATGCCTGACGGTAATTTAACTTTTTTCGACAATGATACTTACGAAAACAGTGTTTTTAGGCTTTCTTTAGGCGCTGGTATAACTTATTCTTTGTCATTGAGTCGTGAAATAAATAGCAAGATGGGAATAAGTTGTGGCGTATCTTATTTACAAGGAAACAGCCATAGGAAAACAATCATTATTGATGCGTCGTCGTCCAAATATGTGGATACTTATAGCGGAAATATGCTTTGGTTCAGGCCTCAGATTAGACTAAAATCGCCCAAAATCAAGCAATTGTCACCCTATTTTGAAATTGGGCCTAGTTTTGGGTGCTTTGGGAAAGTAGTAGAGAGCGGAGAACGTAATTCCCCAATGGAATCGTCAAAAAGTAAAAGGATTAACAATAAGGGTATTTCCTATGGTGCGTCGGCTACATTAGGCGGTACTTTCCGACCGTTTAAAAAAAGTGACAAGTTGCAGGTTAATATCGCAATACGGATGGTTAGTGCTTCTTTTGCGCCTAAACAAGGTGAGTTAGTGCAGTTGGAACAAAATGGTGTTGATATATTATCCACGCGTTCCGTGTCGGGTAGAAAAAGGGTTTATAAGAAAAAATATATTTCAGATCCAAGTGCTCCTGGAAACCCTGATCTTCCAAGGTCTAGTTTAAGGCAATATTATCCATTTAGTAGTATTGCGCTAAATATTGGTCTTTGTTACAGATTAAAATAAGTATTAGGGTGTAAGTACAATTCATGTAAGTAATGGGTGCAGTAACCCATTATTCGCATGCTCTGTATTAACATCAGTACAAAATTTTAATTTCGGGCAACGAAACCGAACCCTAAATACGTCTAATATAAAAACGAATCTAAATTGATTAAATATGCACATAAGATTTATTACACTTCTACTCGTATTATCGTATCACGTTCTAAATGCACAAAATTTTAAGTTGTCTATTTCTGGCGGTCTAAATACTGGTATTGTTTTTAATCAAAAAGACAATGATTTCAAAAACGATAAATCGGGTTTTGATCTTGGAATAGGAGCTATCAAGACATTTGGAAAAAATGGCTTTGGCACAGAGATCGGTTTTCACGAAAACAGCACTAATATTATAACAGGACCATTCTTTTTTCCGATAGATGTACCACCGAGTCCCGGTAATTTATACCAATATAATTTCCTTTTGCGTTCTGTAAACCTTATGGCGTTCTATTATCGAACAGTAGCCCCCAAATTAGATTTTTATATAGGGCCCGGAGTGCATATCCCGTTCTACCAAATTGAAAAGACAACTTTATATGGTGTACCTGAATATTTTCCGAATAACAGTACTGTTTTTGCTATACCTGACAGAAGTTTGATGTTTGCAACTGGCTTTGTTTATAGTATTCCGATTACTAAATTTTTCCGTATAAAAATATCACCTCGGTTTTCTAGTTTGGCCAAGCCAATCATTTATAATCTTTTGCGGAATAAAGACAAAACAAGATACTATAACCCAGTTGCATCTTTGCACCTTAGTTTTGAGTTTTTTTAAAATAGGTATTGCAAACCGCATTTCACTTTCAAATCTATCGTTTACATGAAAGGTTTCCTTTTTTCTGTTGTATTGGCGTTTTTCTTTAATCATACCCTGTCAGCACAGCATAGTATGGCGGTTTTTTATGCCCCATCTATTAGCAAGACCAATTTTCTTGAGAAGGAAAACCCATACGACATCATACGTTTTTATCAAGCAATCACTGACGCGCCACGTGCGTTTTGGGGTAGGTCTTTTGGTTTTTTTTATCAATACCAACGAGGTAAATCCATTTTTAACCTTACAGCGAAGGATAATATACGCGGACAAAGATCAAGATTTTATGATACACCACATGGCCCACAAGTCAACCGATTCGGATCATACCATGAAGTTGCTTATTGGACCAATACAGTGAGTCTAGGCTATGGGCGTGTTTTTTTAAAAAGGCCAAGTGCATCATTTGGTATAATGGGGCATATTGGGCTTGATATTATTAGAAATATTATTTTTCATGCTGCTAGTTTAAGTTCATATTCAGGGACAATAGGAAATCACTCAATTAGTGTAGGAAGTGATTTTAAGGTATATGATGGCTACTATTGGTATGATGTAAGAGACGGACTTAATCTTCGCAATTACAGAATGGAGTCTTGTTTTGGATTATTTAGTGAAATTATGCTCAGTGAGCATATCGCTGTTATCCTAAAGCCCCAATTATACTATTGTAGCAGCAAGTTTGATAAAAAAGGATTACATTATGATGGATATGATCATCCTGGATATTTTGCGGCTGATCTACAAGCAGGGCTACTATTTAAAATATTTGGTAAAAAATCAAAAAAATGATACGTGTATTTGTTGTTTTCTTTCTGTGCATGTCTTTGCCAATAGCGGCATTATCGCAAAAAAACGTTATAAGATATGGCATTAAGACTGGTCTTTCCACAGCATTTGTTGTTTCACGTGGCGTAGGAGACAACAATTCTTCTTTTTCAGGCATCCTTCCTTCGTTTAGCATATCTGCGTCAAAGGAGCAGCAAAAAGGCCAATTAATTTTTGGCCATGAACTTCGTTTGTATAGAGATGGGGCTCGATATGTAATACATTGGGTGCAAACAGATCAAAAAATTACTGCGGTTCATGCACGGTATAATATTGGGATAAACGGATATTTTGGAAAATTATACCAATTATCGCATAAAAAAAAGAGCCAATTGGGCATTACAAGCGGTATATGGGTTGCCTATACACCTATCGAATACTTTCGCGTAGATCGGGAAAAAACTTGGGATGCAAACTATGCCAAACCTTTTGATGGAGGGATCAGTGTAGGTGGCGTTTTCCGAAAATCAGGTAAACACAAGAAACAAAACGTAGGGATTGGCCTTAATGTATATTATGGTTTTGCGAATACGGGCGCGTTCAATATGAATATCAAAACCCGAAGCATAGAATTGAATGGTATTTATTTTTTTAAGGTGACGCAGTTGAAGAAAAAGGTATAATTCTTTTTCTAAATCCAAATAATGTAGGCGGAACGCACAATAAAATAAACAATCCACCAGTTTATATGTTTATCGTAATATTGCAATAAACATATAAAGACATGGGCGCAACAAAAACGGAACATTTTACAGACAGCCAGAACGAATTGGCGGTATTTGCAAAAGCACTTGGGCATCCGGCTCGGGTAGCGATTATTGAATTTTTATTAAAGACAGACAAGTGTATTTGCGGCGATATTGTGAATGAATTGCCGCTATCGCAGCCCACGGTTTCGCAGCACCTGCGCGAACTCAAGGACGCTGGTTTGATCCAAGGCAATATTGAAGGCAATGCTATTTGTTATTGTATTAATCCGGAGCCGTTTACTAAATTTATGGCTGTGGTCTCTACATTTATGCAGCAATATGCCCATAAAGGCTGCTGTTAACACGATATAAACTTATTTTACCCTGCTGTAAACCAGCAATAAATATCAACTAAAATTATGAAATTATCAGATTTATTACAACAACTCAAAACAATAGACACGCTGCATTTTGTACAGCCCAACGGCCAACTAGTGCCGCCTCATTTTCATATTACGGAAGTAGGTTTAACGACGAAGCATTTTATCGACTGCGGTAGCACTGTACGTACGGAGCGGGTGGTCAATTTCCAAATTTGGACAGCAGAAGACGTAGATCACCGTTTGAAACCCAAGAGTTTATTGAGTATTATTGCTCAATCTGCGCCTATTTTAGGTCAAGAGGACTTGGAGGTGGAGGTAGAATACCAAACAGAGACCATTGGCCGGTACGACTTGGATATGCAGGACGGGCAGTTTTTGTTAAAACCTAAATTCACCAATTGTTTGGCAAAGGATAAGTGTGGTATTCCCGCTGTAAAACAACAATCCGGTATGTTTGAACTGGTCGGTGCCGATGCTGGGGGCAGTTGTACGCCTGGCGGCGGTTGCTGCTAAGGTAAGATGCGCAGCGGATGCGTGCTTAGGAACGTATCTGCTGCGCGTATTTTTGATCTATAAATTTTACGCAATATGCTTTTATTTGAACCCATACAAGCAACACACTACCCCGATATACGGCGTATTTATGAAGAAGGCATTGCTACCGGCCACGCCACCTTCCAAACAGAAGGTACAGATTGGGATACGTGGAACAACAGCCACCTGCAACATAGCCGTTTTGTGGCCATAGAAGATGGTAATGTCATAGGCTGGATAGCCTTGTCGCCCGTATCGAGCCGTTGCGTGTATGCGGGTGTAGCGGAGTTAAGTGTGTATATAGGCGCGGGCCAAAGGGGCAAAGGCATTGGCGGTGCGCTACTGCAACAGGCGATCGCCGAAAGTGAAAAAAACGGTATTTGGACACTGCAATCGGGTATTTTTCCTGAGAATACCGCTAGCGTTCGGATACATGAGAAAAATGGTTTCCGAGTGGTGGGTATTCGAGAGAAAATTGGTAAAATGGGCGATATTTGGCGCGATAATTTGTTGTTGGAGCGGAGAAATGGGTTGGATTAATGGACGAGTTTTAAATAAAAAAGTATTTATTTTTAGGCAACTATCCAGCCGTCATCCAAATTCCCGGAGGGAATGTATGTTTATAGGGTGGAATGAAAAAAACTGGTTCAATTCCCGTAGGGAATGTATGTTATTTTGCGCGTTTTTACATAAAATCCCTACGGGATTTGGGCAATTTACGCTATTCAGTCTAATAAACATATATTCCCTCCGGGAATTTTTTGATGGCGGCTTGATAGTTATTTTTTTATAATTTGATGATAATGGGCAAAGGAACGAGGAAACAATAACTTGCTATTTTTAGGTAGCATGAGCAGAAAGGAATCAGCCCAAAGTGTTAAGTTATTGTTTTCTCGTTCCTAATCTAATTTATGATTTGT
>JBEAVK010000176.1:0-12611 GCA_041160955.1 Bacteroidota bacterium | reverse complement strand
CCGAAGTATTGGAGGGGAGAATATAAGGTGTAAATTCGTTTTGTTTGTCGGACATAAGTCAAAAACTGTTTTAGGTGTGAAGCAAGGTGTTTAGGAATTGGGCGAAAGATAGGATGAAATTTTTGGAGAAAAAAATAGGTGCCAAATTTTTGGTGTAAACTATCTATCTTATTGGCGAGTTGGTATATTGTCGGCGTAACTAGCAGCAATTTCCCTTGTGGATCAAAACTAAGACAGGATAGCAGAACGGATGAAATGGATTTTACGGATTATTTTGAAACAATCCGCTCTAATCCGTTCCATCCGTTCTCCCATTGAACAACAGGGTGCATGTCACCTGGGAAATTGCTGCGTAACTCGCGGTCTAAAGTCGTGAGATTAACCGAATCCTGACCCTGATAGGGGTCAAACATGAATAGCTCCGAATAAAATTCGGGGATTAAGGAGGGTGTATGTTTAATAACCCTGAAGGGGGTTTAACGTAATTAAACGCTCACAATACGTTGAAATTCAACTACTTCGTAGTTGTTTAAAAACACCGCATTCCCAAACCCTGAATTTCATTCAGGGCTATTCAAGTTTAACCACTTCGTGGTTGGTATATTGCGGAACTGACGACACTAGACTCGAAGTCGTGCCGACAATTGGATCAAAATCAATTATTTATCTATCAGGGAATACTCATTTTTGCTATTAACAGCATTCACACAGATACAAAACAGGAGTATTAAAAAAAATGCACTAGAAACGAAAAAAGCCACTCGCGATGAGTGGCTTTCTTTTTAGTGGCGGGAGCCGGACTTGAACCGACGACCTTCGGGTTATGAGCCCGACGAGCTACCAACTGCTCCATCCCGCGATTTATAAGGCCGCAAAGGTACAGCAATTAAATGGATACCACCAAACTTATTTTGAAAATAAATAAAAATAAAATTTTTGCTGTCTATTTCTTATAAATATGCACCCAATCTCCCCCAAAATCGAAACGCCCAATTTCTTCTGTGCCTTTCTTGCCATTAGCGGCTACGGTCACTACATTACTGAATGCTCTTTTAGCCGCTGCTGTATCATCGGTGGGGTTTTCATCTTTAGTAGCAGTGGCGGCATCTACTGCGTAGCCATGCACGAGTGCTTTTACGCGGCGTTGGAACAAAGCGGGGTGACCAAATACCTCAGTCCCAATTACTTTGCCGTTACAAACGGCTACTAAACCCACCACATTGGGCATATTTTCAAATTTACTGGTAAAGAAACGGATATATGCTTCGCGGGCTTCCTTCATATCATTTTCCTGTTCCAATGCTGCATAGGTTTGGGTAGAAGACGCTGCATTGTTGTCTTTAGTAACCTGTGCCACAGCACCCCATACGGCACTTTGGTCTTTATCATAGACTGCTTTGCGCACGCGCGGGCTTGCAATACCATAATAACCGTTAAATGCCGCCAATTTGCGTTCTACTGCATCAGCATTTGGATTATAATAAGTTGATCTGCCGTGCTCTACACAAAATACGTCAATATTGCGAATCGTGCCAGGCATAGCCATTAAGTCTTCGCTGTTTACACGGTCTTGGTTACCACCTGTTACTACATCGCCCGACATGACATATACCGTGTCTTTACTTTTGTTGACCAATGTCAGTCCGTTGTACCAATTGGTTTGCTCACGGCCAAACTGTTTTACTTCCGTAATGCGAAATCCTTTAGTTACCATTGCATCGGATAGTGTTTTGATATGTGCTTGTCCGGCGTGGTCGGCAATCAGTTCTTCATCGGCGAGGATCGGATACAAGCGCAGCATACCATGTTGCCATTCGGCGTTGTTATCGTCTTGCAATTCAAGGCCATTAATGTTTTGCTTGGTGGCCGTTGTATTTTTATCTGTGAATGTTTTTTCTTCCTGACAAGCATTGAGGAGCAATACCAATGGAAGTACCATGTAAGCGATAAGTTTTTTCATAAATATTTGTATTGTGTATTTGAGTGGGATAAATTTATTAGGCAACCAAATGGCTGTTTTATCGTGATACAAAAGTAGGGGATTTTTTATGGAAAACAAGAAAATATTTCAAGGCTATGCCCCAATTTTGTCACACACTCAAATGTTTCAAGGCTATGTCCCAATTTTGTCATGCACTCGAAAAAATTTTTAAAAATAATTTACATTTCCTGTAACATTGTGTCGGATAGGGTCGTCTCCTGTTCAAATTCGCTAAGTAAGTATGAGTATCTTTCAGCAACATATTTTTCCGGTGCGCAACAAACTTTACCGTTTCGCCCTGCGCATCACTGGAAGCATCCACGAGGCAGAAGACGTGGTGCAGGATGTGTTGACAAAGGCTTGGAAAACCTCGGAAGAACCAGAAAACGCTGCACAGATCAGGAATTGGGAAGCATGGTGCATGACATTAACGCATAACCGCTCGCTTGATCGAAACCGCTCCAGAACTGTACGCCGCACATCATCGCTCGATATTGTACCCGATAATGCTTCGGTCTCCGACCATCCCGCTTCGATACTAGAACAACAAGAGACGATTAATCGAGTAAAAAAGATGATGCAGGAATTGCCGGAAAAACATCGGTTGGTGATGCACCTTAGAGATATTGAAGAAATGACTTACGACGAAATTGCATCTACACTCGATATGACCCTCGACCAAGTAAAAACAAATCTACACCGCGCCCGTAAAGCAATTCGGGAACAAATCACCGTTAGGCATAACACCACAATTAATTAAAAAATAATGGAATACGCAAAGATAGCAGGACTTTTAGAGCGCTACTGGGAAGGGGAAACTACCCTAACCGAAGAGCAACAACTCAAGCAATATTTCCAGTCGGGTCATGTAGATGCTCGGTTTCAGGAAGTCGCGCCTTTGTTCCAGACGCTTTCGGCAGCACAGCAGATAACGGCACCAGCAAGCCTTGGTGCTTCCATACAACCAGTAGCGATGCAGGTATCTTATTCCAAAAACTGGTTGCGTATTGCGGCGGCGGCGGTTGTGGTGGGGGTTTTGAGTACTACTTACTGGTTTTTAACCTCCAAGCCACAGGATATTAATCAAGTGGTACAAACAGAAACCCCAAAACTAGTAGTACCGACGATAGAACAACCCAAAACACCAGAAAACACAAAGGATTTGTCAGTTACAGCACCAGTTGAACCGACCAAGCGCATTAAAACATTCAAAAAACGCTACAAAAAGCAAATTGTACCAATGGATGCGCCTGCTCAACCACAACAAATAGTCACTGATGACCAAGAAGAATATACCGAAGCAGAAACCCAACAAGCATTAGAAGAATTGAGGGCAGCACTCGCTATATTGTCTGCTAAAATGAATAAAGGCAAGCAAGATATTGCCAAACCACTCAGCAAAGTCGATTTTGAACAATATATTAATTAAATGCACTTTGGATTAAATTCAAGTGTATGAAGTACAAATTTTAAAGATTCACACAACTAAATATTAAATTATGAAAAAGTTATTTTTGTTACCGCTTTTCCTCTTGGCGGCGCTTTCCACCTTTGCCCAAAACGATGGCATCTCTCGTTTTTTTAGCAAGTACGAAGAAGATGAGCGTTTTACGGTAGTGTATATCAGCCCAAAAATGTTTCAAATGATCGCTAAAATTGAGACAAACGATCCCGATTGGAACAAATTCCGCGATGTCATTGGCAACTTAGGTGGTCTGCGTGTACTTACTGCCGATTCTGTTTCCGAAGGCATTAGTATGTACAAAGACGCATTGAGCCGTGTGCCACAGAAAGAGTACGAAGAACTACTTACGGTGCGCGACGGCGATGAGCATGTACGCTTTTGGATAAAAGAAAACAACAATACAATCAACGAATTGCTGTTGTTAGTAGGAGCGCCTACGGAATTTACAATGCTCAGTTTTACGGGTAAAATTGATCTGAATAAGATTTCCAGCCTTGCCAAATCGGTCGATATTGATGGTTTACAGCACTTGGATAAAATCAAAAAAGATACCGCTAAAGGTGCAAAAGATTAGATCTATCAACAAAGGGCTGTTTGATAAGTAATTGAACATTTAGCGTTTAAAATTTAACATTTAAAATTTATAAAATATTAATGTTAAATTTTAAACGTTAAATGTTCAATTTTAAATTACTTATCGAACAGGCTCTTTGTTACTATTATATTTTTAATCCAACCTCAAGAGCCACAACAACAAAATAATTTAATATAAATACTATGAAACATATTCTTTTTTGTCTGCTTTTTTTAGGTACTGCTTTTACTGCCCAATCACAAGACCGCTGGTTATACTGGAAATACAAGGATTATGATGGAGGCATGAATTTTACTGTTCCGCGTTTGGCCATAGGCGCGGGTTCGGTTTTTTTGAAAGAAAAAGGCGAACGCCAAATGTTACGCCGATTGCATAAAGTACGCACTTTGATTTTTGAAGATGGTAGTCCTTTGAGCGGACGCGACTTAAAAAGATTTGGCCGGAAAGCAAAACGCAACGGGTTAGAGGAAATTGTAACAGTACGGGAGGGTAAAATGCGCGTACAAATAATGGCCAAAAATAAAGGAACTACGCTAAAGAAGGTGGTTGTTTTTGTGAATGACCCCGAAGATGGCTTTTTTATGATCAGCATAAAAGGCAAACTCAAAATAACAGACGTAAATAAACTCCTTAAAAAATACAACAAAAAAGGGAAACCAATCAAAACGATGATTCCTGAATTTGCGGGGATTTAAGTGCTATAAAAAGACACCCCGTTTGAGTCTTCCAACTCAAACGGGGTGTCTTTTTATACTAAGGGACGATGCTGTAATAAAGTACACGTTTGAGGCCCATCTTTTGCGTTCATACTACACGTTTTTTTCGTTAAATAGCCTCACTATTCGCCTCAAAAAACACTTGTCTGACCACAAAATCTTGAACCTAAAACGTGTACTTTATTACAGCATCGTCCCTAACATGCGAGGTCAGCGGATTAGACAGCCTCTATATTTTATTTCTTGTGTGCCTCTTTTATTTTTTCTTCCAACTCCAATTCATTACCGGAAGTATAGCCGAGGTGTTCAAAAATTACTTCCCCTTTTTGGTTCACAACGACTGTAAGTGGAGGATTGGTGACATTCATCGCTGTTTGGAATTCTTTGGATGCATCTGTTACGATGGTATATTCCCAACCTTTATTCGTTGCAAAAGTCTTTACGCGGGCGAGGGTACGGGCATCATCTACGCTCACAGCCACAAATTCTACATCGTATTTTTCTTTCCATTCTGGGTAAAGATCTTTAATGGCGTCTAGTTCTGCAATACAAGGTTTGCACCAAGTAGCCCAAAAACTGAATACTGTAATTTTTCCTTCGGGGGCTAACTCTTTCACGCTGATGCTCTGTCCTTCAGGTGTTTTTACATTGGCAACAGGAAGGGTTTTATTTTGTGCGGCAAGGGAAAAGGCTGCCAAAAGGCATGTCAAAATGACTAATGATTTCTTCATTGTTGTAAAATAATTGAAATAGATGATGTGATTCAAAGCGTGATTTTTTTTCCGTAAACCATGCTTCTTCGATAAAAACGATGCAAAGTTATACGATAGTACAATGCCCCGATGGTTATTGACTAAGATTTAACAAAATTGGCATAAAATTTGCAATGTTAGATGAATCGGGATTCACAACCGAGTAATATTTGGCATTAAGGTACGTTAATAGTGCTTTGCCTTTTTTAATCCATCCAAAAATAGATTTCCATGCAACAGAACACAGTAAAAAACACACGTAGTATTTCAAGGCCATTAATTTGGATCACCTTGGCTTTGCACCTCGGACTTGGTGCATATTTATATGTAAAAACAACAGCCCCAACTACGGGGTTAGAAACGGAGGTGACAGCACAACCATAGTTATTGCCTCCAAAACAACGAGGCTGTTTGTTGGTACTTTAAAATTGAACATTTAAAATATTAAACTCTAAACGTTAAATTTTAAATGTTAAAATACCAATCATACAGCCTCGTTTCTTATTGATTTGAATTTGAGATCATTACACACTCCCCTACTTCAACATTTCCTTGGTGTATTGATATCCAGCCTCGTAAATTTCTTCTAATTTCCCCACATCGAATATCCCAAACGGGTGAAGCCCTGCTGGTTCTATATACATTTTGCAACCTTTTGCATCTGTCATTAAATTACGGGTAAAACTCAATACCACTGCTCGATCTATGGTTTCGGCTAGTGAACTACTGGGGTCGTAAGGCGCAATCGGGTTTACATTTACCGCAATTACCTCATTTTTCCTATGGGCAAAAGGCTCTATGGGCATATTATTGTATAGCCCGCCATCCACGTAGGGAATGCCATCTATCATAACCGGGGGGAAAACGGCAGGAATAGAACTGGCCGCAATAATAGCAGGGATAATAGCACCAGTTTTAAAAATGACTTGACTACCATTGGTATAATTGGTAGCGGTTGGAAAAAACGGAATAGGGAGGTCTTCCAATAACTGGTGTTTTAAATTAGCGCGGACAAATTCGCCTAGTTTGTTTAGGCTAATCAGACCAGGGCCTTTAAAAAAACTCTTAAAATCGAAGAGGTAGCCTATGCTGATATTATCCAAGATCAATTGTTTGACTTGGTCGGGCTTGTATCCATCAGCGATAAAAACGCCCAAAAGAGCACCTGCGCTGGTGGCTACAATTTCTGAAGGATAAATATCGGCTTCTTCTAAGGCTTTTAGTACACCGATATGCGCAAAACCACGTGCGCCGCCACCGGAAAGGACAAAAGGTGCTGTGTTCATCTATTTAATTTTGATGCAAAGTTAGGCTTACCTTTCAATGTTAGCGAATAAAATTGATCCATTAACTTAATATTCCAATTATCTTAACCACCTTTGCATGTTTAAGGAATGAGATTTAAATAAAGGTACAATTTTGGGGAGACGATTTTGTCACTATTAAGGCATGAAGAGGGCGTTTAGTGGGGCTAAATAACCGATGAATAACGAAAAGAGGGGCAAAATAAGGCCGCCAAAGTTGTATCTTTATTTAAATCTCGTTCCTAATGGGTAAACAGTTGATATTTTCGTGTTCATAAAATAAAATACTATGGAAGCACCTCATTTGTTACTGGTCGATGATGACCAAGTTTTTAGCACCCTCACCCAAGAGTTTTTGGAAATGAAGGGCTTTCGAGTCACGTTGAAACACAGCGGTGAGGAAGGCTGGACTGCTTTTCGGCAGGATACTTTTCATCTTTGTATTTTGGATATAAAAATGCCTTTTAAAGATGGTTTTTCGCTTGCCAGCGATATTCGATCGGTGGACAGCAGGGTACCCATTGTTTTTTTAACGGGGGTTTTGGATAAAGATCGGCGTATAGAAGGTTTCCATTTGGGAGCGGACGACTATATCACAAAGCCTTTTAGTATGGAAGAGTTGCACCTGCGCCTCAAAGCGATACTCCGTAGAGTAGGTGTACAGGACGAAATAGTAGCCGATCAAGAAAAAAAGATCTATCATATTGGGAAATACCGATTTGACCCACATACGCGGGAATTATATTTGGAAAAAAACACCATCAAAATGACGGCAATTGAAGCGCGCCTATTGGAATATTTTTGCCAATCGCCCGATGGTATTATCGACCGCACAACTACTTTGCGCCGGATTTGGAACGACGACGACCAATTGCGCGGACGCAGCCTAAATGTATATGTAAGCAAATTACGGCAGTACTTGCGCGAGGATGCAGCGATTGAAATACTTAATGTGCATGGCGAGGGATACCAATTGGTGGTGCGTTAACTATAATATTCTGATGGCACAAAGCGTTAGAACAAGATGACTCCTCAACAGAAATATTGGGCACATGTACCCTTTTTACTACCCGTTTTTCCCATTTTTTATCGGCAGGCGGTAAAGATAAAAAATGCTATGCCCGATTTGCCTGATGCGCAAGGTGATAATTTTGGTACAATAGATGGCCAACACCCCGTTTTGCGCATTGTGGGTTTGGGCGAAAGCAGTATTGCCGGTGTCGGTTGCGCGCACCACAAGGAGGCCATAACCGGGCAGGTGGCGCATTTTTTGGCGCAAAAAACCGGACGCGCTGTACATTTCGAGGCTATCGGGCGAACGGGCATTACCGTAGCAGAGGCCGTACACGAACTTGTGCCTAAGTTGCCCTCACAACCTATTGATCTACTCATGGTTGCACTGGGCGGCAATGATACATTTCAACTCAATAGGCCATCGCGTTGGCGGGAAAGTATGTTTACATTGTTGAAGGCTATCCGCGAAAAACAACCCCATGCTGCTATTCTTATCGTCAATTTGCCTACGGTATGGCAATTTACCAATTTAACGCCTTTGGTGCGCTTTGTGATGGGGCGATTGGTACGGCTTCATGCGGGTGCTATTCATGATATGCCCGATAATTTTGAGCATCTCTACTATATGAATTATCCTATTGATTTGTACAAATGGGAGCAACATTTAAACGCAGATCAACAATTCTCTGATTTTTTTGCTGATGGCGTTCATCCTGCTCCCATTACTTGTAGCCTGTGGGGGGAAGAAATTGCGGAGTTTATTATACAACAAATGGCCGTTTATCTCAATCGAATCGCCCATTGAACACCCATACGCCACTCTGTATAATCATCATAAGCAATAGAACGGGTGCGCAACAAAGAGGCGTATGTGCTTAACGTATGTTTGCTATGGGGCGACCACGCAAGGTTAAATTGAGCGGAAGTGATACTACCATCGCGTTTGTCGGCCAATCGGCTAAAATTGTGTGTGCCAGAAATACCTGTACTGAGTTTACCCGCTTGAAATGCCTTGTTACAGCCCAGTGTAAAACCCGATTGACGGTTGTCAACAAGGGCTGTTTTTACCCTGTTTATATTTAACCCAGCATTCAGCGTCCATTGCTTGGGCATATAATTATAGGCATAATTGAATTGTGCCACATATACGTCCATATTCGCGTATTGGCGGGTGAGGGGATTGAGGTCATTGAGGTTTTGATAATTGGCGGTTAAAGTGAGGTTTTGTACCGAAGTGGTATCTTTTATGATGGTAAATCGAGGTACCAACACAAATGTTTGATTGATTTGCCGCAGCCGGACGGTGTCGCTGAGTGCAATACGTCCTGCGGATTGGTTGACGGCAAAATTATTGTAATTGAGCATACACCCCCATTTTGGCGATGGATTTACAGCAATAGTACCATTTCCGACCCAACGACGGGTGGTTTCCGAGCGATTTCCTAAGAGGTTATTGCGTTGGATACCGCCGTTACCATTAATGGCAACTTTTCCTTTTGCAAAAGTACCGCTCATACCTAAGGTGTAGTTTTCCATATCATTTTGGAAAAAATAAGCACCAAGGCTTTCGTATTCGGGGTCGATTCGTTCGTATTCGGCACGCAACTGCATGGTTTTTAGTTGTACCGTAATGCCCGTTTTAGCGGCTATATTGACGCGTGTGGTGGTACTAAATTTTGATCTTTCGACGAGGGATTCTGCCCATTCAGGTAAGGTGTCGATGGGTAATATAATAGCGTTTGACAACAAATTTCGGGTCAATATGCTCAGTCCCGCATTACCACGCCAAGAGATGAATCGCCCCAATTGAATCTGCGATTGCAGCCCAAAAACGGTATTTCTTTTGGGCGGGTTAAATTGTGCGATTTTGGGTACGCTAGTAGTCGTATCATCCGCAGCATGGAAGGCAATGAGGTCAAAATAAGTACGATCGGAGCCTATCCCAATTTTGAGGCCATAACCCATACGGCGATAAGCGGGCAAATTGAAAGCCGTAATAGAGGTGTCTTCTACCACTGGTTTTTGAAACCGACCATACATGGCGGCAAAGCGGAATTTGCGGGGTGTTAATTCAATGCCACCACCTAAGAAAGTATGACCCGCCAAGGTATAATCCGAAAAATTGAGGTTGCGGTGTCCGGCATGGAGTTTGAGCCATTTATAAGTTGGACTCACACCAATACGGGCAAAAGTAGGCGCGAAATACTCGGGACGTTGCCTTCCTATGGCAAATGAAAAGGGAAGATTGATGCCATATACCGAGGCATTCGCATTGCCTCTTATGCCCCAGGCAAAATTGCTGCCGCGTGGCGGAATTCCCTTAGCCTCATACCAATCCATGCCCGATTGAATATTTCCGGTCCATGAAAATGGCTTTTGCTTACGGATTTGGCTGATGTCCTGTGCCACAGTGGATACTTGCCCTAACAGGAGGGCGAACACGATCCATATTATCTTATTCATTGTTTTTTTATTTTTAATGCGAATAGTGGATTATTGCACTCCTATTTTCCTTCAAAAGTGACCTTAATTGGCCCACTCCAACCCGATTCTGATCCCGTGTACGACACCACTTTTACAAAGTATTCCCATCCGTCTTTGTTGTTGTAAATACCTGTGTCAGCATATTTAGGCTCTTTGGTCATGCCCAAGTATTCCGGAGTGCCGCCAGTGACGGAGCGGTACACCGCGTACTGTTCGCCCTCTTTGGGCTCATATTTCCAATTGAGTAGGAACGATTTGGTGGTTTTATCATAAGACCCTTGTAATTGGCGGACTGCCTGCAAGTTCATTTGACTGGTTATTTTTACTGAAATAGTAGCGGAAGTTTTGGAAAGAAGCCCCGCATCATCTTGAGCAACTAATTGATACTCATATTGTTTACCATGTACAACGGTAGTATCCTCAATGGTAGTTATCGCTAGGTTTTTGATTTCTTGGATCAAAATCCAATTATCGCTACCCACCACCCTTCTCGATAAACGATGTGCGACTACATCGGGTGCGGAAGCATTGGCCCACGTGAGGCGTACGGCTTTGTTTTCTACGGCATAATTGGTAAATATGGGCTGGTCTGGCGCAATAGTATCGGGTAGTACCAACCGCAAAGTTTCGGCATATTCCGATGGGTTATAATGAAAATCTAGGGCAACAATGGTATAATACATCGCCTCATTTAAGGAATTGAGGTTGATTTGGGTGGAAAACGAATCCGCCTTGACCAGTTCGTTGGTCAATTGGTACCATTCGCGATTTTTTTGGGTAGCGGCATATACGCGGTATCCTTTTATGTCCATCTCTTTACCCCATTTCCAACGCAGCATTACCTTCCCAGACGGCTCTACTTTACCGGTGAGTTGTGTAGGTTGTGCGGGCGGAATGGTATCTTCATGTACCGCCATGATGGAGTTGCCGGGATTAATATTGCCCGATGCATCGGTAGCATAAACGATATAAAAATTAGAGAACAACGGGACGGGAGATTCGTCCACCCATGTCCTTGTTGCAGGGGGAAGCGGTTTTTCATTTAAACGTTCAAATGGCCCGGTGGACTTGAGTGATCGGCCAATATAATAACCAGCATGATCCGTAAATATGGTGTGATCGGTCGTCCATCGGAGTTCAAATTTGCCACCAATATCCGTTACTTGTACATCTTGCGGCGGAATGGGCGCGCTCAAATCTTTTGTTTGCCCAATCACAATATTACCTGTTGCGCCTTCCTCTGCAAAGCCATCAATACCGATAACACGGTATTGGTATTGGCGACCGGGCAATACCGTGGAATCACGGAACACCTGGTCGCCGTCGCTTTGGGGTTTAATGGAAAAAACAATGGGTAGTGTGTTAATACGTTGAAAGGTTTTGCCACCATCGTCCGAGCGTTCGGCTTGGTAAGCAGAAAAAAAGCGGCTGTTTGGTTGGCGGTTCCAGTGCAATAGTAATGCGCCATCGCTTTCTTCGATCCAAACGCCTTGTACTGGTATCGGTTGGTGTATTTGTTTGGGATCAACAAATGTATATGCGGTATCGGTCAAAAAACCTTGAGTGGATGGTGTATTAAATATCCGATAGCAGTATAACTTATTCAAATCCAAGCCCTTATCTGAATAACGCAAGGCCATACCTTCAGCGGCTTCGGGGCTCAAATCAGCGGCAAAAAGTCCAAAAGCATAACGCATAGATTGCTCATTGGACATTTCGCGCATGCCCCCGAAGTCGGGTGAAAACACCTTTGATGCTGGTGCATACAACGCAGATGCAGCCGTGGCATTATAGGCATTAGTGGTATCGGTTTGTGTTTTCCATTCTTTTAGGGAAAGCGGTTTAAACACTTTAATTCGTTCAAATTTGAGTTTTTGGGGATCTATTTCATATAAATTTGTAGTAGCGTCGATGCTCGCACGTTCCAAAATATAGCCTTTTAAATTGGCCAGTTTCCAAATGCCATAATCGGTGGGTGCCCAACGCAGGGTAACTTGGCCGTTTTCGCGAGTTTTGGCGGTGAGCGCATAAGAAGTGCTGGTGGGTAGTGTTGGTTGGGCAACAGCGATTTGTGTGGTATTAAAGGCTATAAAACCAAGAATAAATGTGATGATTTGCTTTGAATATTTCATTACTGATGGATGTTTTTTAAGTATCCAGCCGCTCCCAAATTCCCATAGGGAATATATGTTTATAGGCTATTGTAGTATGATTTCATACTAATCCCGTAGGGATTACATGTAAAAAAGCACACAAATTACATATAATCCCTACGGGATTAGCGTAAAACCACATTTCGA
>JBEAVK010000153.1:0-7680 GCA_041160955.1 Bacteroidota bacterium | reverse complement strand
GTCTAGCACTTGTTCATATTCCTTTTTTTCAAATAGACAATTAGCTTTATTTACCAAATAGTATTCATGAGTATCCACATCGCCAAATAGTTTGTTTTTGTGCGACTCCACACAATCTAGTGCCCAATCCACTTCACCCGATCGAATGGCGATTCTTGTCACATTTGCTAATGTAGTGATGTGTAGTTTGCCTTCAAAATAAAGGTATCCTCGGGATAAATTGTCTTTATATAAATAAAGTTGTACAGTTTGGAGTTCAGTATGCCCCGTATTAATCAATATCGTACAAATATTTCGAAGATGAGCAAAATAAGATTTTAATGTTGCGGGTGCCAATACTTGCTCCTGTTTCCTCAAATTATCCAGGAGGTACTCGAAATCGGCTTGGTTTGGTTGTTCCTTTTTGAGTAATTCATATATTTTACTAGAAATATCAGCAATAACAACTGTATTCTTGTCAATACCAGACTCAACGCCAGTATCAATATAATTTACTATAATTTCGGACACCTCAAATTGTGTCAATTTTTGCTGGAGGTAAAGTTGATTAAGAAATTCCAGTTTATAAATTTCATAAAATGTATAAAGGCTCATCAACGCTTTGTTTAAATTCAGATCATTTCGCCCCCTATTTATTTGGCTCATCCATTCGTGACGTTCGTACTCAAGTAGAAATTTTTGAAAGTATAGAATTGGCGATTCCTCTTTTTTTTCAAAAACTGACTTTTCTACCTGTGCAAGGCTTGATTCATAATTAACGCTATCGTTCAAACTTCTGATCACCTTGACCCAGTCTAATGCTCTATTAAATTGCCCCTCCTGATCTTGGTAATGCTTCCAAAGCAAAAAATCTTTTAACAATTTATACAACTCCCCGATGAGCTTTTCAATTTTACCAGCATATACAGGAGTACCGGGGAATGCAATAGGATACAAAACCTCTTTATGGGTCATTGTTGTATCAAAATGCGGATATAAAGGTTGTAAATAACCAAATAACCTCAATAGTTCCACCCTTAGTTTACTCCGATTGTTAAATTCTGATTTCAAAAACAGCATAAACTCATCGAGGTCTTCTGCCGCTAATAATTTAAGTGTCTCTACCAATAGCGTATTTTTCATGCAAACATGTTTGAGTATGGTGGCAAAATAATGTAATTTTTTTGAAAATGGAACTGCTTTATCTTTGCATTAAGAAACGGCAAAAGTATATTAAGTTGCCTTTCTAATTTTAAATCAGTTAAATTACTCACTATTTATTTTAAATTATGAAAAGATTAATATTATTTATTTTACTAACTATTTCTTACACATGCGTAAACGCAAACACTCTAGACCTAAAAAAAACGCATGATGCTAACACAAAGATACTCCTAGATAATTGTTCGCTCCCAGCGCCTACAGGATTAGTAGCTCTAACCACCGCGCAGAACCTTGTTGGTTTGACATGGAGTCCTGTTCCAGGTGCTGTTGATTATCAAATTAAGACTATTGAAGTAGCCAGTGGCAACGTGGTTAATACTTCTTACACCACGAATACCTACTTTGTAACTAACCCAGGATCCCCTCAATGTTATAATTTTGAGGTTCGTGCAGGTTGCGGACTTAGTCAATACTCACCAAATTTTGCATCTGCTCAAGTATGTATTGAGTGGGTAATTGATTTGATAGTTGACCGTTATCATTGTCCTAATGTCGAGCCAGGTGATTCAAACATTCCTGTTAATGGTTCTTTAGATATTTCTTTTTCACCAAATACTGTTTATGATTTAAGAATATACCGGAATGGAAATGGCGGATCTATAAATGGTGAAAGTAAAATTAGGTTTGGAGAAGTTATCAATGATAGTCATATTATGTTTCAACAAGTAAATAGTAAACAGCAAAACTACTTACCATATGGTACTTTATCTTATCTTCAGCCCCCTTTTGGAGCATGTATAAATAGTATAAATAGCGTTAAGATAATTCATGTCGCAAACTGTGGGGGATCAATCTCTACAGAATATGTGGGCTTAGAATTACCTCAAACCGGTACTCTTAGGGTAAGTGATCTAGATCCCATCAATGATTATACGGTTAATTTAGTGACGGTTTGCTCTACAGGACAAAGATCGGATCTCTCAACCGATACAGAAGCGCAAGTATCAGCAAATCCTAATCCATTCACCAACGAAATCAACCTCTACTTACCGGATATGGAATCGGAAAATACTACTGTCCAACTTTTCGATTTAACTGGTAAACTTTATTATTCAAAACTATCCGGCCTTTCAACCAATCAAGTAACTATCCCTACCAGTGAATTGCCCACAGGTATTTATATCTTACGCACGCAAACAGCAGATAGGGTACAGACTATAAAGATGATAAAAACCGAGTAATTTGAATACACTGTAAATTAAGTTAGTTTAACTACTTAGCGTAGCACATAGATTGCAAGGATTAGTCAAGGGTTTTAAAGAATTTCTTTAAAAAGCGGGTTTTTATTCAATAAAAACTGGAAAATCCGTGTCCAATCCGTGTAATCCGTGTGCCGCGCTAAGTTCAAGTAATCTTTACTTCCCCTTCCCCTGCACCAACACCAAAACCGTATAAAACATAATCTTAAAATCGAGCGAAAGCGACATGTTTTCGATATACAACAGGTCAAATTTGAGCCGCTCCAGCATTTGATCCAAATTAGAAGCATAGCCATATTTCACCTGTCCCCACGACGTAATACCCGGTCGTACTTTCAGCAAATGCTTATAATGCGGGTTTCTTTGTACAATCTGGTTGATATAATAGGCACGTTCGGGGCGCGGGCCAACGAGTGACATATCGCCGCGCAATACATTCCAAAAATTGGGCAATTCGTCCAAACGGTACTTCCGCATGGTAGCACCCCAAGGTGTTACACGCGGATCGGAATCACCTTGTGATAGTTGTGGGCCATTGCGTTCAGCGTCTTCCGACATCGACCTGAATTTATAAATATGGAAAGGTTTATGGTGTAGCCCTACGCGTTCCTGCGCATAAAAAATAGGCCCGGGCGAAGATAGTTTTATCCTGATAATAATATACAAATACAAAGGCGAAAGCAGTACCAATGCCAATACGCTGGCCACTAAATCGATCAAACGCTTCAAAGTGCGTTGCCATTTGGGCATCAATTCCTGCCTTATTTCGATGAGTACCGCGCCATAAACATGGTTCATTTTTACCGTACCTAGCAAAATATCGTACATATCCGGGATAATTTTGACCAATACCTGAAAATCAAAATCGAAGAGCACATTGAGGATTTCCCGTACCTTGGTATGCTCCGAGGTTTCTACGGCAATAATCGCCTCTTCTATTTGGTGGGTACGGATCACCTGTGCCAAATCTGCAATTTTGCCCAATTTGGGCAAAAGATCACCCACAGGTTGCGCCTCTCCGCCATTCGTATCGAGGTATCCTATAAATTTATAGCCCAATCCTTTGGGTTGTTTCAATATGTCGTGGTACAAATCGACGGCGTTTTGGTTGCCGCCAATAATCAAGGTATTAAAGGTGATTTTGCCCGATTTCAACCGTCGGCTTGCCCTTGTGAGCAAGATCATACGCATGGTAGTCGTGAGCAGAAAATGCAACGAAAACAAGACCAAAAAGGACTGATAATAAGAGTGGTAATCTTTAACTACATCGTCCAACACCAGGGCAAAAAACAGCACCAAAACCCCAAAAAAACTCAGAAAAAAGTTGCGCGTCAACGTCTGTAAGCGCGACAATCGGTATATATCGAGGTAATGATCGTAAATGGCATAGAGCAAAACCCAACCCGTAGGCACCACCAAAATACCCAATAAAAAGTTGGGATCATTGATAATGGCCGATTGCACATCACTGCCTTCGCTGGCCTTGCGCCATGCGTAAAACAATGCCCACGCCAACATTGCCATCAAAAAATCGGCAAAAGCGTAGTAAAGGGTATGTCGTTGACGTATTTTTTTTGACAAAACTAAATAGTGGTGTATCTTTTTCCGGGCTGTGTTCGGAGCAATCCCTTGAATTCTAATTGAAGTATAAGTGCCGCTAACTCTCCCGATGGTAACCCAATGGCCTCCACGAGGTTGTCGATTGGGATAAGCGGTTGTTGTTTAACGACTTCCATAATCCTTTGCTCCGTAGGATTAAGGTCGATAAATAGTTGTGTTTGAATGGCTTTTTTGCTGCCATCCAAGGCCCAGTTCATGGTCTCGGCTATATCTGCCGCAGACTCAATTAATTTAGCGCGGTTATTCTTGATTAAGGCATTGCAACCGGCGCTTTTGGCATCTTTTGGTCGCCCTGGTACTGCAAAGATATCTAAATTATACTTACTCGCAAACTCCACGGAGATCATAGAGCCGCCACTAGTGGCCGTTTCTACTACAATCAGGGCATCGCACAGCCCCGAAATAATACGGTTTCGCATTGGAAAATGCTCGCGATCGGGTGGTATATCGTGTGGATATTCGGACAGTAAACCGCCATTTTCGATCATTTTTTGGGCAATTCCTTTGTGTGCCGCTGGATAAATACTGCCCAATCCATGCCCCAATACGCCAATATTTGGCATACCAATATTTGTTGCTTTCCGGTGTGCCGTAATATCCACACCATAAGCCAAGCCGCTGACGAGTACAATATTATATGGTTGCAAACCATCCACCAATTCCTCGCAGATGGCGCGCCCGTGATCGCTCACATCGCGCGTGCCTACGATGGCCATCATACGCGGTGCATCCAAGAGTGCGGTAGAGGATCCTTTAAAAAAAAGCATTAAAGGGCAATCTCTACGCGATTTGAGGCGAACCGGGAAAGCCGCATCGGTGTAAAAAAGGGCATCAATATTGTTTTTTTCGATAAAATCGACTTCTTTTTCCGCCAATTGTAGGGGCAAAGGGGACGTTATTTCCTCGATAATACCAGCACCTACACCCGGTATCTTGAGTAAATCTTTCTTTTTAGCCTTGAATACCTCTTCCGCACCGCCACACCAAGAGATCAGGTTTCGGGCAGTGATAGCACCTACCTGTGGAATACGGGTTAGGGCGATTTGATATAAAAAGGCGTTGGTGCGCATGATTTTTGAATAGACTTGTTGCGGTGAGAGCGTCCGAGGCATAAAATTAGGTATTTTTGGGCTGATTGAGGCTTATTTTGTAGTTCGTAGCAGCACTACGGGCTACAAAATAGCCGAAAAGCAGTCAAAAAATATCAATTTTGAGCAGGGCAGTCTCCCACCGCAACAAGTCTAATGGAGCGCAAAGGTATTGAAAAATTTAGTTCACAGTATATTTATACGGAGTGGTGTTAGGTTTTGTGTATAGATTTATGGGACGCTGTATGATTTTCATGCATAAAACCTCCAGAGTCCGAGCATAAACTCAAAAAAGCCACCCCGAATACTCGAGATGGCTCCTTTGTTTTTAATACTTATTTAAAATGGACACGTTAAACCGTCGATTTTTTCAAACCAAGATTTTTACCGCCATTAAAAATATCTTCCGCAATACTGATACCTAAGTCCACGCCGCCTAGGTTTTTACGTACATCCATTTTGCCATTAGCATCCAGAGCAAACGCGTCGAACGACCAATGCACGCCTAAATAAATGCGACTTAGGCCATTTTCTTCCATCATTTGCCACAAACCTTCACTGAATTTGCGATCATGGCATGGCCGTACAATACCGTTATTATCGGTAGTTACGCCATTCATTTCGTCGGAAATAAAACTAAGACCATTACAAAGGTTATCTGGGCCATCAGCGGTAACGCCATAAAACAAACGAACAATTTGGAAAGCAGCCGCACCAAATGTAGCATGACCAGAAGGATATGCCGGGAATGGTGGCGTAGAGTTTCTACCAATAACGTTGGAATTGGGTGCACCAAAAGGCATCCAATGTGTATCACAATCGTTGTTGAGGTTGTCGCTTGGCTGGGTATGTTGCTCGGGGCCGGTGGATTGGTCATGTTCACGAACACCCACGACTGGTCGCCACAAATTATGCACATATTTTTGCTCCCAAGCAAGGATACCTGCATCGCCGAGTGCCACATTTACGAGCGCAAACAAACGTGCGTTATCATCTGTGGTGTTGCCTTTTGCTTCCGCAATTTTTCGGACAATTTGATTGTACAAACGCGGTGGTGTCCCCAATAAATTGGCTCCATCGTAGCCCCAGTACACGCCAACTACTGTTTCGTCGATCGTTCTAGTCGGAATACCGGTCGGAACAGTGCCCATAAGTTCGGGTGCAATACCCTTGCCACGTACCTGCCTTAAAGCAGCGGTATAAGCAGGATCGCCCGGAAGCGGTGGTACACCTAGACTGTGGCGACTGGTTACGGCAAAGCATTTAGCGTCTCTACCATACAATGGGCCATGATAGCCTTGGTTAATATTGTCGGGTGTTGGGCGGTGGTCATACTTTTTAGAAGTAGGAGCGGCGTACCCCAAATCCGAAGCATTAGGATCACCTTGTCGGTCTGTAAGCATTAGGGTACCGACTTGATCGCCAAAGCTAATACTATTGGAGAGATCCGCTGCCGAAACGCCTTGAGCGGTAAGGAAAGCACTTGCACTGTTCAATTGGGTATTGAAATATGCGATTTGGCTCGGGTACAACACCGTAAGGGTTTTGTAAGCGGCACCTGCTACTGCTGCCGCTGGAGCAACACCCGCAGGCGCTGCTGGTAAATTGGGTAAATAAGCGGGGAGGTTCACATTCCCTTTTGCCTTAGCATAAGCATCGTACATGGCCAAATGAATAATAGCCAAGGTACGTGAACTCTGTGTGGGGCCGAGTGTGCCCGAATCCAGTTTGGTGGAGTGACTGATACGATTGGCCTCTAAGGCGGCTTCGTTCCAGAACAAAATTGGGTCTCTGTTCATAATTTTTTGGTTAATTCTACTGTTTAAAAAGAGGTATTTTGTGCAATTGCAGGGCAAAAGTATGGGGAGGTCAAATAATTTATTGGAATTTATTTGGAAATATGCAGGAATCCTATGCACAATATACGGGAATCCTATACATTTGTGTCCTAGAAAAGAACCATAATACATTTTAAACCGCCGAATCAATGCAAACCAAAGATTTTACCGTCTTTCAGATACTCCTGTCTGAAATTCACCAAAAAGCCTTCAACGAACCTATTTCCAAACTCTCATTCAGTAAGGCACAAATGCTCAGTTGGCTCATCTCGAATGATACCAATCAAATTATTAGTTACAAATCACTCATTAAATATGTAGATGCTGTAATGGTGCACTGCCCGCAAAGCATAAACCCAAATCTTACTACTTTACTGATCTTGGTGGAGTACCAGACTGGACAAAAGCAAGAAAAACTACCTGCACTTGTGCTTTGGACGGCTTTTCAGAAAACATTGTTGATGAGTTCGATCGAGGTAATTTAGTTTTATCGCCATATACGACCAGTTTTGGGCATCTTGGGCTCGATACGTGTTTTTTCAGATATTCAAGGTGTTAAGCATTTAAGTATTTGGACACAATTAATTATGTCCAAGTACTTACAATGCACCCATACTACTGGACATTTTTAAAACCGCAAGGAACAGATCACGTTTACGAAACTTTTTTTTAGTTTCGTAAACGTAATTTTCCACCATTTCAAAAGTGTATTAAACGTGTTTTTTTAAAATG
>JBEAVK010000097.1:0-4151 GCA_041160955.1 Bacteroidota bacterium | reverse complement strand
AACGTAAAATTACGTTATAAAACTAAAAAAATAGTTGCACAACTAAAAAACGCGCCATACCTTTGCAACATGAATTTACCTAAACTAACAAAATCGGAGGAAGAAGTGATGCAAATGATCTGGGCAACAGGCCGAAGTACGGTAAGTGATTTGCTCCAGCGCATTCCCGAAGCGGAACGCCCGCCGCACAGTTCACTGTCGAGCGTCGTGCGGATTTTGGAAAAAAAAGGCTACGTGGGCTACAAAGCGTATGGAAAAACACACGAGTATTTTCCATTGATCGAAAAAGAAGTATATGGTAGCCGCTCCCTCACCGATTTAATGCGCGACTATTTTGGTGGTTCCGCTCAGCGACTGGTGTCTCATTTGGTAGAAAAAGACCAATTGAGCGAGCAGGAAATTGCGGAGTTCTTGGAAAAACTGAAATAATCCATAATTGAAAATACTATGCTTATTTATACCATTTACCTCACCATTGGTTGGGCTGTTTTTGCATTGCTTTACCACACTTTGCTTGCACAAGAGACCTTTTTTGGTCTCAACCGCCGCTATTTATTAGCCACTCTAGCGGGAGGATTACTATTGCCTTGGTGCGGTATGCGATGGCCTTCCAGCAATACTATTTTTGAAAATGAGCAGGTAATCAATGGTATGTTTTTACCGGAGTTTTCTACTAAGATAGACCAATGGACAAGTAGTTCTGACCAATTTTTACTTGGACAGACGTTCTTCGGTTGGATATGGTTGTTGGGTATTATCATCGGTGTGATGCGTTTTATTTATGGTTTATCCATCATTGTTGATGCCGCTCAACAGGCATCCGAGCAAGAAGGGAATATGATCTATTCCGATGCGATTGATATGCCGTTCTCTTTTTTTCGGTGGATATTTATCCCAACGTATTATCGAAATGAACCCCAATTGGACATGATTATCCGCCACGAACAAGCACATTGTAGCGGTTGGCATAGTATGGATATTTTATTCAGCGAACTGGTTTGTATCTTTTTTTGGTGGCATCCATTGGCGTATTGGTACAAACGCGCGTTGCGTGCAGTACACGAATATATCGCCGATCAGAGTGTTACTCAATATTTTTCACGTAAACAATATGGCCTTTTGTTAATAAAGCAAGCGCAGTCCGGACCTGTGTTTGCTTACGCAAATCACTTTTTACAATCACCACTTAAACAACGATTAAGTATGTTAACCAAACACAATTCTGCTCCCGTCCGGAGCCTCCGCTATGCACTGGTTATGCCATTTGCACTGCTTTTATTCCTGCTTTTCCAGCAAAATACGGCTTTTGCTCAATTAAAACTGGGCAATAAAGGTGGAAAAGTATATGATACACCCGAAAAAGGGGCTGAATTTTCCGCAGGTGGGGAGTCTAGCATGGGTAAATTTTTGGCAGAAAATATAAAATATCCCCCTGCTGCCCGAAAGGAAAACGCCGAAGGTCTTGTAGTGATCTCATTTGTCGTCAATAAATCTGGCAATGTAGAGGACGTAAAATCCTTAAAACCCATGCGCCAGGATCTTATCGATGAAGCGATCCGCGTAGTTAAACTCACCAAATGGATACCCGCTTCTAACGGCGGTAAAGTAGTCAAGAGCAAAATGACGCTGCCGATAAAATTCAAATTGGGTTAATCTATTCTTCGGAGAATGGAGGTTGTCATATATGTGGCAAAGTTTAGGTTTTGTGCAAATATCCAACTATCTCCAAGTGATAGGATAAACCAAATGTGCCTATTGTCGGGGCGACTTTTTCTGTCACCCCGACAATTAGACACTCATTCTAATATTGAGCCATTTCAAAAAATTAATGAGATACTTGATATGGACAAACCATCAATTTCAACTAAATTGTCGGGGCTGAGGGTAGCCCCGACAATACCTCCATACAGTATCCCAGCATAATTAAAGATCTCAATAAAACCTAAAATTCCCCTGTGTATAAATTTATCCACCCTTCAATTACCTTTGCAACGTAGTAATACCGTTGTAAACACCCAGTTTTAAGTATTTAGCGACAGCACACAGGTCACTTGTGATGAATTTGTGATAATTGAATCACAACTTTGCTTCCAAATACTTAAAATCTAGCACTTCATTTATGCACATTCTTATTGTCGAAGATGATCCAAATATCGCTGAATTGATCGCTATCCACTTACGCGACTTACCTGCTTCTGTCCATATTGCCACCAATGGCTGGGACGGTATAGACGAGGCACGCAGCGGAAAATACGACTTAATGGTACTGGATCTGATGCTCCCCGGACTGAGTGGTATGGAAATTTGCCGCCAAATTCGACAAACCAAGCAGCATTTGCCCATTTTAATGCTCACCGCTAAATCGGAAGAACAAGACAAAATTGCAGGACTGGAACTGGGTGCAGATGATTACCTCACCAAACCATTTAGCACAGGTGAATTGCTCGCACGCGTAAAAGCCATCCTGCGGCGTACTAACCGACAGGCTGTGGTGGAAGAAAAATCCCTCGTTCGCATTATGCGCGGCGGTTTAACGATGGATTTAGAAAAAAAACAAGTGATGCGCGGTGGACATACCATTGATCTTACGGTAAAAGAGTACGATCTATTGCAATTATTTATGCAAAACCCCAACCGGAGTTATACCCGTATTGAATTATTGGATTTGATTTGGGGCGAACAATTTGAAGGATTGGAACACACCGTCAATTCCAATATCAATCGTTTAAGGGCAAAAATAGAGGAAGATCCTGCCAACCCTCAATACATCATCACGGCCTGGGGCGTAGGCTACAAATTTAACGGCTAAATGCGATTCAAAAAGATTTTGTTCACCGTCATTGTAGGGTATTTGGTACTGACTGTTTACTTTTTGGCATGGTCGTATTACCACGGATTGGCGGAAGCCGAAAAAGCGGCTTTGATGCGATTAAGGGGAATTACCAACGCCATTGCGCTCCAAGTTGACGGCGATCAACACGAACGCTTGTTTCAAAAAAACACCCAAAAGGATGCTATTATCCAAAATAATCAAGACTCCAATTATGCGCATATCCACTATGTATTAGAGCAAAACTATACGGCCAATATGCTCAAGTCTCCGATATATACTTTAGTATTTGATTCATTGTCAAATAGTTATGTATTTGGGGTTACCTCCTCCATCAATCCATATTTTAGGCATACGTACAATTCTTACCCGGAATCCATCATGTCTAAGTACAACGAGGGCGGTACGATTTCAATGTACAAAGATGAATTTGGGATGTGGCTTACGGCTTTTTCGGTCATCAAAAATAGCCACGGTAATGTAGTGGCTTTGGTGCTGGCAGATGAGCCTTTTGATCAGTTTTTAGCCCTGAATAGATCAACTCTGATCAAAAATTTGTTCGTCGCACTCGCCGTAATGCTGGTGCTTTTTTTCGCGCTGTTGCGCATTTTGCAACCGATGCTCCAACGGCAAAGACGCGACCAAGAAGCCATCGCCCGAGCGCATGCGCAGGTGGTGCAACTCGATCAATTCCGCAAAGAAATGATCGCTAATGTCTCGCACGATTTGCGTACGCCTATCGCCAGTATCCTCGGTTTTGCAGAAACATTGTACCAAAAAAGAACAACACTCTCGCCCGAGGACCAAGAAAAATACTTGCTCATCGTAAGTAAAGAGGCCAAACGGGTCAATAACATGATTAGTGAATTATTTGACCTGAGCAAATTGGAGTCGGGGCAAATAGAACTCAAAAAGGAAGATTTTAACCTCACCGAAATAGCGCAAGACATTCTTTACTCCTGCTCCGAACAGGCCAAAGCACGCCAAATTCGTCTCTTAACCGATTTCCAACACCCAATTCCGCTGGTGAGTGCCGATATATATTGGATAGACCGCGTGTTGCAAAACCTCCTCGGCAATGCCCTCAAATACGTCAATGATAACGGCCTGATTAAGTTTACTATTTTTCAAGAAGACCAACGCCTGACCATAAAAGTATGCAATAGCGGCATACCGATTGCTCCCGAGCATTTACCATTCGTATTTGACCGCTATTTTAAGGCCACTACGGGCAATAACGACAGTACAGGACTAGGATTGGCCATTACCAAAAAAATAGTAGAACTGCACGATGGCCGAATTTGGGCAGAAGTGGAGGAGG
>JBEAVK010000060.1:0-59861 GCA_041160955.1 Bacteroidota bacterium | reverse complement strand
CCGGTGGACACGTATTCCAACTGCATTTTACCAATGCCAATGATATGACCTATAAAGGTTTTATTACAGAAGCACCAGAGCCTTGGTTTTGGAAAAACGACAGTGGAAAACTATTGAGTGGTATCCGATTTGGTTTTAATGTTTCAAGGGTCTTCACGGTTAGGAAACCTAAGGGATATGAAAATTAGGCAAACACTTATATTGCTATCTTCCAATAAATCAAGTATCTATGAATACTAGTGGTTTTACATACGTCCGCAATGGTTTTACATTCGGCTACCCATTTGTAGCGTCTATTCGTTCTTTGCTCCCGTTGGTTGACGAATTAATCGTAGTAGTAGGCGACTCTAATGACGGTACTCGTGAAGCAATTGAACAAATAGATGATCCCCGGATTGAGATAGTGGACAGTATTTGGGACCTCGAAATGCGCCAAAACGGAAAGATTTTTGCGGAGCAATCGAATATCGGCCTACGTCGGATTCGGGGTAAATGGGGCATTCACCTACAGGTAGATGAGGTGCTGAATGAATCCGCTCCTGACCAGTTGCGCGCATATATGGAGCAGGCTGATAAACGCGATGATGTAGAGGGACTGATCCTTCCTTTTTTGCACTTTTGGGGCGATTTTAAACATATTAGGCACACTCGGCGCACCCATGCGTATGAGATTCGTGCCTTTAAAAATAATGGTTTGGTGCGTTCGTATAAAGACTCGCAAGGCTTTCGTCGGTACAAATCAGAAGAAGATTATGCTTCGGGTGCAACAGGTCATAAACTGCGCGTCCTTCAAACAGATGTGCCAGTTTTTCATTATTCATATTCCCGTCACCCCAGTTTGATGAAGAAAAAGGACAACTTTTTCAACCGATTTTGGCACAATGATGAGTGGATTGCAACGCATTCAAGTTCTTCCGATTTTGATTTTAATGAAGTAGATCGTCTCCAGCGTTACGAAGGGCAACACCCAGCCCTGATGCACGATATAATTGCGCAACAAAATTGGACGTTCAATTATGATCCATCGCGCTCCAATATGAGGTTGAAAGACCGCTTTTTAAATGCTTTCGAGCGCCAAACGGGCATTCGTCCATTTGCGTACAAAAATTATCGGGTAGTGTAACTGTTAGAAATGCACCATCATTACTCGTAGTTCAATAACTTACTTTTCTGCGTTTTTTGTATTCTTGTAATATGCTTTGAATAAGAGCAGTGATAGAACACTAATACTCATCTGGCTTTTGCTTGTATAAACTCGTATGTTTTGCGTACGTTTTCTTGTAATTGCGTACTAATCTGTACGGCTGCTGCTTTTTTTTGAGTAATATCCGAATCTTTTAGCGTAAATAAAAACGACTTTACGTTGTCATGCATTGTATCATTTTCTGTAATAAACCAGCCTGCTTTTTGCAACATGTGCCAATTGTCACTCTCTTTGTCTCCACAAAAAAGTACAGAAGCACCCATACATACGGCACTAATGGCCTTGGATGGTACTGCTATATGTGTCCAAACGGTTCTAAGTGAAACCAAATGAATGTCAATAAAATGCAATTGATTCCGGGGCACTCGATCTACTAAAATAATACCCGGCTTTCCTTGTGCATAAGATTTTACAGCCTCCGATTTTTTGCCATAGAGTGCCAAAACCAAACGCTGCGTATCTGGATTGATATAGTCAATAGCAGCCTTGATAAATTCTGGATTATGCGGATCGCCGATATTGCCACAATATCCCAAAAAAATCAAATTAGGTGACCACCAATCCGGTGCTCCAGTTTCCTGTTCTTGATGTACAAATACCCCGCAAGGTAAAATCTGGGCGGGTATTTTTTCTTGATATGCATTTTGCAAATAGAGCGATTGCTGTTCGCCCAATGCAATCAGAAACTCTGGTCTGCCATCATAGGTCATCTTTCGAGCAAAACGATACAAAGGATTGTTTTTATTGATAAAATTAGTGACCTGAAACCCTTCCGGGAATAGGTCGAATGACCACATCGCCCATCTCGTTTTTTTTCGCAACATCAAACTTGCCCACATAGGAAGCAACGGCGGACTAGTTGTCACAACAACCAAACTATTTTTATATTTGCGCGCTTCCAACATTAGTCGCCAACCATCGTAAAGAAATGTCACAAAACGCAACAATGAATTCTGGCCTTGGTATAAGGTTTTTAGCCTAATAACATTGCCGGCTGGTTGTCGGCCATTCCCAACACCGTCGGCTTGTCGGTCAATACAAATCACATGAGTCGTTAGGTTTGGTGTGCCGGATAAATATTCTACCATGTCACACACCGACTCCCCATTGATATTAGAATTGGGTGGATAATGCCGAGTAATAAAAACAATATCAGAGGACATAGCGTTGGTGCAAGGCAATTTTCATATTATTTAAATATATTTTAAAGTTAGGCAATTCGGATGAGCAATAGGGTATAAACCTAGGCTTTCTTATACGTGTATAATGATATTATTTCTAATGCCAAAAATAACTAATTAAACGCCAAATTGACCAAACAACCCCTGCAAAAATAGCGACAATCAGTAAAAAAATAATGACCATCGACCAAATGGTACTCATTCGTTTTTTGTCTTCTTGGTAATATGCTTTGAGTAAGTTAACATTCCTACGATTGGCTTTAAATCCGAAATCAAAAATATCACCAAAAATAGGAACTGCCCCGACTAAAGCATCCAATATTATATTTCCAAGCATTTGTAAAATAATAATTGGACCTGCACCTTTCTTGAACATAATGCTAAAAAGGATAAGCGAGATACCCAAGCCTGCTATATCCCCCAAGCCAGGAATAATACCGATTAGGGCATCTAAACCAAACCTGTAATTCGTAAAAGGTATCCTAAATTGATTGTCCATCAAGGTAGCAATACCCTCTAACCATCGAAGTTCGGCAGGTGTAGTTTGCTGTTTTGCTTCCATTTATTGTACCCTAACTTGTTGTCCAATTTGAATAGCATCAGAGGTCATGCCATTCAACGCTTTTAATTTAGCGACGGTGATATTATACTTTCTGGAAAGGCTAAATAGCGTATCACCTTTTACCACAATATGGTATCCAGGCTGCGCTACAACAGGCGGCGGTGGCGGCGGGGTAACAACAGGCGTTGTGCCAGGCGTTGTTTGTGGGTTTCCACTTTGTGGTGTGGGATCACTTGGGAAACTACCGCTGCCTGGTGATGTGCTTGGCTTGGTGTTGGGTACTGACGGTTTGGTCGGCGTTGGTGTGGTAGGCGTAGCGCCACCACTAGAAGGCTTGGTGGTGGGTTTGCCACTATTGTTGGGTTGGTCACCCCCAATTTCAAACAACTCCTCTCCTACTGTTGTGCTTGGTTTATTATTATTGTTGTTTTTATTAGGTTTGTTATTTTTGTTATCAGAAGGCGAAATATCGCGCAAACGTACTAATTCGTCTGATTTACGGCGGCCACGCACACGTACACGCTCGCCGGTTTCTGGTTCTTGCCCATAGACCATGCCATTGCGTTTCAACAATTCTTTGAGTTTAACACCATACTGTTGAGAAATATCAAACATAGTTTGGTTCTCCCTCACAAAGTGGTGTTTGGCCCGCCCACGCCATTTAGAATGTTTTTCGGAGATAAAGACCTTGGTACCTACTTCTAATGGCTTGCCCGGCGTATAATGACGTTCGTTATAATCCGCTACTTTTTGAGGACTTAAGCGAAAAACATTTGCAATTTCGTCAATAGTCTCTCCTTGATTAGACAAAACAACTTTCACGTCGTTGATTCGGCCTACACGAGGAGGAATTGCACCCGGTTTGCCCGGTATTCTATCTTCGCTACTTGCGTTATCGTCATCTTTTTTGCCTTTACGCCAGTCCCATTTTTTCTTTGTAGCCTTACTGTCATCCATACTACCACTATTCATGGCCTGAATTTCGGGGTCGTCGTATTGAAAAAGTTTATATCTTTCAATAATATCAATCAATTTATTTGCATAACCTTTTTCAGTAGCGTATCCTGCGGCTTCTAATCCCCTTGCCCAGCCGCGATAATCGCGTTTGTCGAGACCGAAAAGAAAGCCATAACGGTAATATTTGCGAGGGTCGCGCAAGAACTCCGAGTGATCGTAAAAAGACTCTTCAGGCTCTGCGTATTTACGAAAGCAAGATTCGATAATATTTCCTTTTTCGTCCTTATCATCGTCTTTTTTCTTATAAGTTTTTCCACTCCAATTACTTCCGCATTTTATACCAAAATGGTTGTTTGCGCCTTGCGCTAGTGGGCTTTGCCCAGCACTGCTTTCTAAAATACCCTGTGCCAATTTAATACTTGCAGGCACTCCTACCCGTTGCATTTCTGCAATAGCGATTCCTTTATATTTTTCGGCATATTCGCTTTTCTCAGGACCGGCACTGCCCGTTTCGGCCTCTTCTTTTACGGCCGATGCGCCTTGGACAGTAGTGTTTTTTTCGGTGCCGTAAGTAGTTGGCGCCGGGGCTGCGGATGGATTGCTCGTTGGTGTTTGTGGACTTTGAGGGGTCTGCGCCATAAGCATGGCCGAGATACAAATAATTTTGGTGGTTAAAATAATCCGTTTCATAAAAAAGAGTGACTATTGGTCAATATTGATAGAACTTATTCAACTAAAAACTAAGTTCATAGATGCTGATCGAAGGGATCGTGATAAAAAGATCATTCCTTCGACCAAAAGAACGCAGCATTTGAAGTTTTGGTGGGCAAAAGTCGGATAAATTTTGAAAATTTTGATTTATTAAGTCATTATTTTGTTGTTTATCGTATTTTCGCCCTTAATTATGGAGTATATTCAAATTGGTTTTACTAAAAAGACGCATGGTGTAGCAGGCGAAATAAAAATTGCTATTGATGAAGTGTTCGAGGATTTGTTTTTATCGGCTGAACGCGTATTCATTGAAGTCAAAGGCAATAAGATGCCATTTTTCATAGAAAATATACGTGGTGGGGGCGAGTTAATTGTCCACTTTGAGGATATTATTAATAAGGATCAAGCACTATTGATTCAGTCTAAGGGCGTATTTCTGCCCTCATCAGAGGTGCCAGCATCTTTAGAAATTGAAGATGATAGCCTAGAATATGGCCATATTGAAGGTTTTACGATGATTGACAAAAATACTGGTATTGTTGGTATTATTGACGAAGTATTGGATATGCCTCAACAAGAAATGGCACTCATTAAGTACAAAAATCGTGAAATCTTAATTCCATTAAACGATGCTTTGGTGCTTAAAATTGAGAAAAAACAAAAAACGATTCACGTAGAATTACCTGATGGGCTTTTGGACTTATAAAGCCGCTATATTAAAGATAATATTTTGCCATGAGAAATATACTATTTATACTTTTTATCCTATTATCGGCGAAAATCATCAGTTTTGGCCAAAATACTCGAATACTATCTCCTAATGCCATTGTTAGCCTGATGACGGTATCGCCAGGGGCAGAATTGTATAGTACATTTGGGCATAGTGCGATACGCATATTTGATCCATCTCAAAATGTAGATCGTATTTATAATTATGGTACTTTCGATTTTGACCAGCCTAACTTCTATATCAATTTTTGTAGGGGAAAATTATTATATGTTCTTGATATTGAAAGATATAAAGGATTTGAGCGTGGTAATGCGATTGACGACCGCAGTATGAAAGAACAAGTACTCGACCTTACTCCATTACAAAAAGAACGTTTGTTCAATTTGTTAGAGGAAAATGCTTTGCCTCCAAACAGAAGTTATAAATACGATTTTTTTTATGATAACTGTGCTACTCGTATTCGCGATATTGTGCGGAATGCGCTGTATGATCAGGTGCAGTTTGATAGTACACCCGCAGCATCTAAATTGACCATGCGTCAGTTGTTGAAGCCATATTTAGTCAATCATCCTTGGACTGGTTTTGGGATCGACTTGGTACTTGGTATGCCAACGGATCGGGTATCAGGTGCTGAAAATTATATGTTTTTGCCGGATCATCTTCACGACGCATTTGGCTCCGCAACACTTTCCGAGGGCGTTAATTTGGTTGGGCAGGAATTTAATGTACCCCAAATTTATATTGCTGGAAAGTTAGAAGAACCAAGTCCTATTACGCCGTTTATCGTGATGTGTTTGGTGTCTGTTTTAGGTGTATTATCTATGTTCCATGCGAGGAGCAATCGTATTTTTGATTTTATTTTTTGGTTTGTATTGGGTATTGGCGGGGTTATTGTTTTTTTCTTGTGGTTTTTGACCGAGCATCAAGCAACCAAGAATAACCTCAACCTTTTTTGGTTACTCCCAACGCATCTATTGGTGTTTTGGCGTACTAGAAAAGAAGGACTTTGGGAGAGTTATTTTTTAATTACGGCCATCCTTGCAGCGGGTTTGTTGATTGGGATGAAATGGTTGCCACAAGAGTTGCCAGTTGCATCAATACCAATTTTGGTTTTGATTGTAATTAAAGGCGTATGGCGACCAAAGCATCAAAAAGAGATGGCGTAATTGCTGTATATTGGGTACCTAAAATCGTAGGGGCTCTCATCAGCCTAAATATAAACGGCATACCTATACTGTTGAGAGCAATGGATTTTAGGTGCTTCATCACAACAAAAATGTAGTTTTTGCCAAATATTATAGGGTTTAATTGTCATCGAATTGTCAGTTTTATTTTTAAATGTTAAAGTCTAAAAAAAACCTTGTGGGTACGCCACATTTCCCCTAATATTGTCGTTATATTTTTAACCCTGATTAATCATCAGTCTTTCATTTTTTTAAAAACTTAACGTGGATATTATTATGATGAACATTGTTGTAAAAGCTATTGACTTTAGCGCAGATTCAAAATTGATTGAATTTATTGAAAAAAAATTGCGGCGATTATCAAAGTATTTTAACCGAGAGATTAAAGCGGAAGTACATTTAAAACTACAGAATACCGGTAGTTCGATCAAACAAAAGATTGCAGAAATTCACCTTCAAATCCCAGGTGCATGGTTAGTAGATAAAAAAAGTGATCTAACTTTTGAAAATGCTATACTTGCCTCCACCGAAACATTGAAAAGGCAATTGATACGATACAAAGAAAAAACAGCCCGTTAATACAAAAGTAGGGAATTAGGGTGTTCGCATCATTGCCCTGCGCTCCAAAATAAAATGTAGATTAATAACGGTAATTAGAGCCGCCCCGAAGTAATTCGGAGCGGCTCGCTTTTTTTTAGTACTGTTTCACTTTATTCTAGTGCGGTTGCTTACCTTTGCACAAATGATTCCGGCAAAAACAGTACAGGAGGTTATCGAAGCCACAAGAATAGAAGATGTGGTAGGCGAATTTGTGACATTACGTCGCCGTGGCATCAACTTGCTTGGTCTTTGCCCTTTTCATGGCGAAAAAACGCCTTCTTTTAATGTAAATCCTTCTAAAAATATCTTCAAATGCTTTGGCTGTGGTAAAGCAGGTGATGCGATTACTTTTCTGCGCGAACACGAAAGCATGACTTTTGATGATGCAATACGGTGGTTGGCGCGCAAAAACAATATTGAAATTCAGGAGGTAGAGCGAACGCCCCAGCAGATGTTGGAGCAGCAATTAGTCGATTCATTGTTTATTGTGAATGACTTTGGGGCTAAACATTTTAGCGAACAGTTGTTCGAGACCGATGAGGGCAAGAGTGTTGCTTTGGCTTATTTCCAATTGCGCGGTTTGAGGGAAGATACGATTCGCCGTTTTGGGCTGGGCTACGCTCCAGAACACCGCGATTTATTGTTACAACGGGCTAAAAAAGAGGGTTATTCGTTGGATTTACTCAAACAAACAGGGCTTTGTAATCAAGAGGCTAATCGCGACTTTTTCCGCGCCCGAGTGATGTTTTCTATCCATAACCTTTCCGGTAAAGTGGCTGCTTTTGCTGGCCGTACTATGTCGAAGGAGAAGACGATTCCGAAATATATTAATAGCCCGGAAACTGCAATTTATGTAAAGAATAAGATTCTTTATGGCCTTTTTCAAGCCAAAAATGCCATCAGAAAACAGGATGATTGTATTTTGGTGGAAGGTTATATGGATGTAATTTCATTAGCACAGGCAGGTATTGAAAACGTAGTGGCTTCGTCGGGTACTTCTTTGACCGAGGGGCAGTTGCAATTGATCAAACGCAATACTGAAAATCTGACTATCCTTTATGATGGAGATGGTGCGGGTGTTAAAGCGGCTTTACGGGGATTGGATTTGGCATTGGAGCAAGACTTAAATGTCCGTATTGCCTTATTACCCGATGGGCACGACCCCGATTCTTATGTGCAAGAGAAAGGCGCAGAGGAAATGTTATCTTTTATAGACAAGAACAAAAAAGATTTTATCCTTTTTAAAACCAACCTTTTACTGGAAGAAACGAAAGGAGACCCTATTAAGAAAGCAGGGTTAATCAAAGATATCGTTGGTAGCATTTCGCGTATTCCTGATCCGATCAAGCGCAGTGTTTACCTCAAAGAATGTGCTGCACTGCTTAATGTGGACGAAGGCGCATTGGTGATCGAAACCAATAAAAATATTACAGGTTCTTTAAAAAAGAGTGCTGATAAAGAAGCGCGCTCAGGCGGGGCTGCATCAGATTCAGGATGGGACGGTAGCCCTAATCCCGAAATGCCGGTAGAAGATCCGGCATTTAAAGTTCCGCAGCGGCCAAGTGGGTCTGGGGCGGCTAAAGGTATTGTTCAGGAAAGGGATATTGTCAGGATATTGATCTTGTTTGGTGGGCATTTATTACCAGAAGGAGTTACCGTAGGCCAATATATTTTAAGCGATATTGAGGACTCGTTATCGAGTTTTGATGAACCTATCTATAGTAGAATAGCACAAGAATGCCATCAATTGCTTGCCAGAGGCGGTAGTTTTGATGCGAACTACTTTATTCGACATGATGCATCTGATGTGCGGAATTTAGCGATTGACCTAATGACTGCGCCTTGGGAATATTCTACGAATTGGGAAGATAAAGTGGGTCTGCCTTTACAAAATCAGCCTAAACCTGATCTTAACTTTGAAGCAGACATGCAATATGCTATTGATATGTTCAAGTTTAATAAACTCCGCAAAATGTGCGATACTGTAAATCCAGCACGTATTAAACAGGCAATGGAAAGCAATGATTACGAATTGCTTACGTATTATTTATCGGTGCAGATGAAAATAAAGGACGCATTGACGCATATTGCCCAAAAAAGAAACATTGTAGTGATTCCGACTTAAGGAATGTGTAAATAATTGAATTTAGTATTAAATATATAAATGAATAAAGAAGATATTTTAAGCGTTTTAAAAACGGTGCGTGACCCACAAACTGGACGTGATATTGTTACTGCGGGCATGATAGAAAACCTTGATATTCAAGGCAATAATATTAATTTTTCATTGGTAGTGCCTTCTTTGCAAATGCAGGGCAAATCCGATTTGAATTTTGCATGTATTGGTGCTATTGTGGAGCGTTTTCCGGCGGCACAGGTGAATGTCCATTTTGTAGCGCGCACACCTGGTAGCCAGGCAAGCACAAGTGCTGTGCCACAAATAAAGAATGTAATCGCTGTAGCATCTGGTAAAGGAGGCGTAGGTAAAAGTACGGTAGCGGTTAATCTTGCACTTGGTTTGAAACAACTGGGCGCCAAAGTGGGTCTTATGGATGCGGATGTTTATGGACCTAGCCTTCCTACGATGTTGGGCTTAGTGGGTAAGCGTCCTTTGATACAAGAGATTACGGGAGCGATGAAAATGGTGCCTTTGGAGGCTTATGGTTTGCCTACGATTAGTATTGGGAATATTATTGACCCCGAGCAGGCTGTTGTGCTGCGTGGGCCGCGATTGGCTGCTATTATCAAACAGTTTTTTAATGATGTACTTTGGGATGATTTAGATTTTTTGGTGGTGGATTTACCTCCGGGTACAGGCGATGTGCAGTTAACTTTGCTACAAACAGTACCTGTGACTGGTGTGGTGATGGTTACTACACCACAGGAGGTTGCGCTCTCTGATGCGATCAAAGGTATGAATATGTTTTTGTTGCCGCAGGTGAATGTACCTATTTTGGGGGTTGTGGAAAATATGTCTTGGTTTACACCTGCTGAGTTGCCAAACAATAAATATTTTATTTTTGGTGAAGGGGGTGGTAAAAAACTGGCTAAAATGGCGAATAGTGTGTTGTTGGGGCAAATTCCTTTGGTGCAGAGTGTGCGGGAGGGTGGCGATAGTGGCAGACCTGCTATTTTGGAGGTGGGCAGTCCTGTTGCTGCGGCGTTTATTAGGGTGGCGGAAAATACGCTTCGGCAAATTGGGGTGCGTAATGAATTGATTGCTCCATCACAGAAAGTAAATATTGGGTAGTGTTATTTTACCTCAACTCCACGTTTTTGCGGTAGAAAATATTACCTTTATGGTAAATCAACTTTACTTCTCATTTTTTTGATCTCGGATTGATGTTCTTTCCCTTTTCTACGTGCTGCTTTTACCGATTGTGGTACAGGCGGCTTGATGCGTTTGAAAATGGGCTTTAAGGATTTGGCCATCAATTCGTCAAACTTTTTGATGACTTTTTGTTTATTGGCCAATTGTCCCCGTTCTGTTTGGTGCTGTAGAACCAATATACCTTCTGAATTAATTCTATTGGCTAGCCTTTTGAATAACAATTCCTTTTGTCCTTCACTTAAGACAAGAGAATTTACGACATCAAAGCGTAATTCTACTTTACTTTCTACTTTATTTACGTTCTGTCCACCCGAACCGCCGCTACGTGCGGTTTGAAATTCTAATTCTGGGTGCAATTTACTGGGTTCAATCATTATTATTATTTTGAGCGGCAATGCGCTTTATTTTTTAAAAGGTGAATCGTCTAAATGGATCAAAATTAATTCCCTGCAATAAAACAAACAGAGATAAACCGACGAGGTGGCCAGTACAAATAACCATTGCCACCGATCATTGAATATCAACATATCGTATATGCCATGCAAAAAGAATGTAATTAAAAAACCGTATAAAATGAGTTTTCTTGATTCTTTTTTAGTTATCCCTCTTGTGAAACGTGCTTTACCGATAAAATATCCTTGTATTACTGCAAAAATTAAATGTGCAGGGATAGCGGTAAATGTCCTTAGCAAAAGGGATTGTGTACCAAATCGTTCGTAATATGCAATGTTTTCTACTGTGGCAAAACCCATCCCAATCATTACGGCATACACAATGCCATCCAACGGCTCATTAAAAAACCTGCGCCGATAAGTGCCTAACAATATTAGCATCTTCAAAAGTTCCTCCCATAACGCTACAACAAAGAAAGCCAACAAAAAGTTATCCCAAATACTTCGGTTATTCTCTACCGACAAAGCATCCATTGCCCACCATTCTACCTTGATGGCTGGTATCGTAATTATACCACCTAACAGAAAAAACACGATGAGGGGAAGCAAAGGCTCCCTGTCGTATTTATCGATCCTGAACATCACATAGCAGATGAGCAGCCCCGGCAATGTAGCGATAAAGGTATTGATATAAGTGGATAAATAATGAGGTAACAATACTATGAAAGGTGATTTGAATAACTCGTTGTGTTATTCAATAAGGTTAACAGGGCGATTGATGCTTTCCTCCAGTGCGATAAATGTTTCGGTCCGTTGGATACCATTAATTTTCTGGATTTTATCGTGCAGTATTTCGCGTAAATGATTGGTATCTTTGCAGCGAATTTTGATAAAAACACTGTACAGGCCAGTAGTATAATGTGCCTCTACTATTTCTGGAATACCTTGTAATTGTTTGGCTACATCATCGTATAAAGAACTTTTATCCAAGTAAATACCTAAAAATGCGGTAATGTCATAGCCTAATTTATGGTAGTCCAAAATTAGTGTAGCGCCTTTTACCATGCCAAGTTTTTCCAATTTGGTCATGCGTACATGGATGGTACCACTAGATACAAAAAGTTGTTTGGCTAATTCCGTATAGGGGATATTGCTATTTTCAACTAATTTTGCGAGAATTTGGCGATCTAATTGGTCAATCATTGTTAAATTGTATATGATATTTATCGGCAAAATTATACAGAATTATCAATTTAGTAAAGAATTAAGAAAAAAATTAAAAAAACGGCAAAAGATATGTCCGATCAATCCTTAAATACCAAACCTCAAATTAGGTTTCCATTGTTATTTGCCCTTGCACTCGCGGTCGGCATATTTATTGGGCAACAATTGCCGCGTAGCGAACGGCATTTTACCAAATCATCAGTTCAGCAAAACCATCCCGGTTCTGTGATGGACGAAATTATGCAATTCGTCAAAGCCCGTTATGTTGATACTGTAGATGTGAATAGTATCAAGGATAAAGCCATTCGCAATTTATTGGATCAATTGGATCCCCACTCTATTTATATCACGCCAGAAGAAGCAATCGCAGTGGACGAAGATATGAAAGGCGGTTTTGATGGTATTG
Source organism: Bacteroidota bacterium (assembly GCA_041160955.1). Lineage (GTDB taxonomy): Bacteria > Bacteroidota > Bacteroidia > Chitinophagales > Saprospiraceae > M3007. The sequence continues at coordinate 47,379 of JBEAVK010000060.1, read as the reverse complement.
GTATTGAATTCCTGATGCTGGATGATACGATACTAGTGGTCACTCCCCTACCCGGTGGCCCTTGTGAATCGGTAGGTATTTTGGCTGGTGATAAAATAATTAGGATTAATGATAGTATTGTGGCAGGTGTTAAAATAGATAATGGAAAGATTTATAAAAAATTGCGCGGCGAAAAAGGATCGGAGGTGCGCTTATCTGTTTTGCGTGGTAGTAATGTGCTCGATTTCAAGGTGTTGCGTGATCGTATTCCTGTGAAAAGCGTAGAAATTGCCTATATGCTAGATGATGCAACTGGATATGTCAAGGTGAATCGTTTTACGGCTAAAACCTATACTGAATTTATGGAAGCGATACGCCCTATGGCGGAGGAAAAAAATATGCGTAATTTGGTGGTGGATTTGCGGGGCAACCCAGGTGGGTACTTGGACGAAGCCACTCAAATGCTGAGTCAGTTTTTCCCTGAAGGCAAATTATTGGTTTATACAGAGGGGCGTACAGATAGCCGCCAAGAGTATAATAGTAGTGGCAGGGCGCGTTTTAATATCCAACAAATTGCCATATTAATTGATGAAGGATCGGCTTCCGCAAGCGAAATTATGGCAGGTGCTATCCAAGATCACGACCGTGGCTGGGTGATCGGTCGCCGATCTTTTGGTAAAGGTCTGGTGCAAGAAGAGTACCCATTGACGAATAAAGGCCGTTTGCGACTTACTGTTGCGCGATACTTTACCCCCAGCGGGCGTTGTATCCAAAGGAATTACAAAGGCAATACGCACTACAATAATGACGAAGCCAACCGATTAAAATCAGGAGAATTGACGGACGGAACAAAGATGGCTGTTGCAGATACAACCAAGTTTTATACCGGAATGGGGCGGGTGGTTTACAGCGGCGGCGGTATTACTCCCGATGTCTTTATTCCCTTGGATACGAGTTATTTTAACCCGTTTTTTAATGAAATGAACGGCCATTTGCCTCAATTTCTTTCGAGGTGGATGGAACAGCACAAAGGCGGACTGCCAACTGACGCAAACGAGTTTGAGCAAAATTATAAAGTCGGTGACGATATTATAGCGGCTTTGGCAGATTATGCCATAAAACAAGGTGCAAAACGCGACGAAAAACAACTACTCCAATCCAAAAACGAATTAAAATTAAGGCTTAAATCGAGAATGGCTAGGGTGCTTTTTGGAGATACGGTGCAGTATAAGGTTATCAATAGCGATGATCCGGCCATTGAAAAGGCATTGCAATTGATAAAGAGTGGGGCTAGTTTGAAATAATTAAATGTGTCCAAGTACTTAAAGTCGTATTTTTATACCGCCACTCACTATAGGGAGGGTAAATAGCCCCATCTCAAGATAAGCTTTTGCCCTCCCCAGTCCGACGCACATACCAATAGGCTTCAATACAAGAATAGTAGCAAGCCGTGTATTACGACTTGGAGGCTCATATACGTAAGTTTTTTCTTTTGCTAAATGGTAAACACCAAGCCCAAAACCAGAATAGAAGTACTGGTCTTTTCGGATCGCAAATCGCCTTTCAAAAACAAGCGAAAAAGCATTCAAAATAGTTGATATCTCTTTTATTTTTTTTGATTTTGGTACGGCCCATTTTACAACACTTCCTCCCCTATTCCACCCCAATGATGTACTCCAGCGCCTGTGCCATGCGTAATTGACGCTAGCACTTACACCTGCACGGTATCTGTAAGTATCGAATCCGTCTATTTCTTGTGAAAGATGCCGCGTTCCTATATCAGTTGCTGTTGCAACACCAGCACCAAATAAAACGGTCCATTCTTTTGGATAAGTGGTGGCTTGGATCTGGCCAAGAGTTGGACATAATATTAAGAAATAGAATATAGGCAGTAATGCCAAACACCTAAGGTTACGATCTTCAGGTAAATTAAATGTATGAAATTTAAGTAAAGAAACTGCCATTTTTTATTCATTTAATAATTTATAAAAAATGCAAAACTAGTCTTTAAAGGAAGATCGGTCAATGACATTTGTCAACAAGCCTAATAATTAAAGCAAGCATAAGTGTACTAATCCTATACACTTATGCTTATTATTGGTGCTAATACTACACTACCTAATTAAAGTCACTTCTCCAGTAAGCACCTGCACCCTACCCGATTTAAAAGTAACAGATGCTTGCCAGATATAAACATCCATTGGCGCGGGCTTGCCGTCCACCAAACCGTCCCAAGCCACTGTTGAATCAGTGCCTTGTCCCTCAAATATTTTTTGTCCCCAGCGGTTGTAAATCCTTAAATAGTTTACATCAATCAAACCCATTTCTCCATCGGGAATAATGGCAAACACATCATTCGTATCGTCTCCATTGTCTGGGGTAAAGGCATTGGGTACTTGTATGTCTTGGGGGAAAACCCTAATAATAAATGTAAAATTGCGCTCCAAGCATCCAAATTTATCTGTAACTTTTAAATTATAGATCAAGGTGTCGGTGCCATCATATTGCACTACAATAGGCATTCCTGCTGGTGGTATAGGTTGCCAGACAAAATTGTACAAAGGATCAGATACAAACGGTAAAGTAACTGGTTCGTTTTTGTCTATCAAAGTATCCAAATCAGTAGCACCTTGGTAGAATCCTGGGACAAATACCAATGCCGTATCCGAATCCATACACCCTGTCCCGGCAACCGTAACAGATACGGCATACGTGGTAGTCGCTTGTGGTACTACTTGCACCGTTGGACTATTTTGAGGGCTTAGGACTGAAGCAGCGGGTGTCCAAGTATAAGTCGCGCCCGGAACTGGATTGAGTAAACCAATGGTGGCAGTATCACCTTTACAAACTGTTGTGCCAATTGCCTCAAAATTGGGCAATCCGGCTACATTCACCTGTTGAACAATGGTATCTTTACAGCCTAAAGGCAAATCAGTTACGACCAAAGTAACCGTAAACTGACCATCTGTGCTGTATTCATAGGTTGGTGCTGTATCATTGGCACTGTTTCCATCACCAAAAGACCATTGCCATTGGTCTGCATCAGTAGAGGTATTTACAAACTGGTGCGGCAATCCCAAGCAAACAGGATCCTGAACCGTTGAAAACGCGGCATTTACCTGGGAAAAATTAATTGGTTTGTCAATGGTAAATGTGCAAGCATCGTCCTCCCCTCTTAGGATCAGTTTTGCAACTGTGCTGCCCAAAGGTGGTAAAAAATTATACTGGTGACTGACAGGGTTAATATTATCTGCCGTAGTTCCATCGCCAAAAGACCATGAAAAAGACGAAATATCAACAGTATCCAGTAAATTAAAATTGATAATATCGCCCACACAAATCGAATTTTTATCCATCGCAAAATTGCCCTCTGGCCCTACTACCGTAAAAAAACGTTCGGTGGTATCCGCGCAACCGTAGCTAGTCGTGGCTATCATCTGAACGGGATAAGTACCTTTGGGGAAAACGGTAGCTGTCGTATTGCCAAAGGCCAGTTGTCCATTGGCAATGACCCATGTTACGTTTACTGGGTAATTTGTGGTGGAGGTATTGGTCAATTGAAGATTTTGAGGATAACAAATAATATTTATATTATCTACATTAGTGACAAAACTGGCTTCTGGATAACTTTGCACTTTTACTTCTTTAATGATTTCATCCTTACAGCCCGTTTCAATTTCGGTATAAGTCATGGTAACCATATAAGTGCCATGTTGCGTATAAGTATGATTGACTACTTGTCCAGTTTCCGTAGCACTTCCATCTCCAAAATCCCAAGACCAACTCAATCCAGATGTACCTCCGGAAAATTCGGTACCAAGCATCGTCAATAATTTATCCTCACATACTGTGCTGCTGGGCGATATAAATACTTGACTGGTAGGTTTATAGATCGTAATTTTACGTTCAATTGAATTAGAACAACCGAGGGTATCCGTAACCGTCAAAGTAACTATAATGGAATCGGTTCCCGGAGGCAAAGTAGTATAGGTATGTGACGTATTAGCAGTATTTGATGCTGGGCTGCCATCACCGAAATCCCATGACCATTGACTTAATGTCGTATCAGCACTACTAAAATCAGAAAATTGAAGTGTAACTGGCAAGCAGACTACGGTATCACTAATATCGAATTTAGGGTACTGTAAAAACACTTTGATGTCCTGACGAATCGTGTCTTTGCATCCATTAATATCCTCTACTTCAAGTGCTACTTCGTGTATGCCATTGTCTGAAAAAGTAAATGGGGTAACCACATCTTCTGTGCGGATCGGTCGTTGAAAATCAAAATACCAAGTGTAACCCTTATAACACGAGGCATTTACCCCTGTTGAGGTAGCCCCAGAAAGATCGTAAGGTTGTCCACCACATATATAATAAGGCAATTCAAAGTCTGATTTTAACTGCGTTGCATAAACAATGGCAGTATCTTTAGAAGCAGGACAACCACTGGTCGCATTTTCGGCGGTAAGAATCACTTGATAAGTACCACTTGAATCATATAAATGGGTCAATTGTGATAAAGTACTCAATGTACTGTCTCCCAGCGACCATTGGATTTGGGTAGCCCCTGTACTTTCATTCAAAAAATCGAAAGAAAGCGTGTTTGCGCAAGTTGTTTTATAGTGTAATTTAGCAATTGGCCCTTTCAACTCAATATAATCCTCTTTTGTGATGGTATTATAGCAGCCATTGTATTCCAGCATTAACGAAACATCCATTGGCCCTGCTTGGTAGCCATAAGTCCATGTCGGGTTTTGGTTTTGAAAACAATGCCATTGGCGGTCACTATCGGAATAAAAATGCCAAGCATCAATACGGGGATCGGTGGATAAACTATTGAACATTATAGAATCGCCGGGACAAATGGATAGTTTACTGGCAGTAAAATCACCTGTTAGCGGAATGCCGACTTGGATAACTACTTTGTACGAAGTGTCAATACAACCTGCTGTGTTTCTGATGATCAGTTCTACTTCATACTCGCCCGGTTGCGTAAACGTATGGCTTACATTGCTGCCATTATTTTGAACCATATTTGGAGATCCATCACCAAATCGCCAAGTCCATTGGTTGATGGTCTCATTGGAAAAACTTTTATCCGTAAATACGACCGTCAAAGGTGCGCAACCTTCCACTTTATCGGGGGTAAACCGCGCATTGGGCCGCCAAATTGTAATCTTTTGTCGCTTTCTATCTATACAGCCTGTCGGATTGATCGCAATGAGTTCGATGCTGTCCATAAATGGCCCCAGCGAAGTATAACCCGTAGTATCAGGATTTATCCAAGTGTAAGTCGGGTTTTTTAATATTGAAGACTTATTATAAGGGAGTGACCATTGCCATTGATTTGCTATGGGAGACAATGCGTTTAGGGCAAAAATAGCAGGTTCTGCGCAAGAATAATTAGGAACTAATGAAAAACTAGCATCAGCAGCATCGACATAAACGGTTTTTGTGGTAGTACCTGTACATCCACCAGCCGTTACGCTTAGGGTTACTTGCTGGTTGCCAGTTGCCGTAAATTGCACTTTAGGGCTGCTCGTTAATGTGCCAACTAAGACACCATTTGGACCAAATGACCAATTATAAACCCCCGGAGGTGAGGTATTGTTGATTTGCACAACTGTATTAAGGCAAACTGTATCTGGAATGGTGAAATTGGCAGGCGGATTACCTACTACTACATTGGTTTGTGTGGTAGCAGAGCAGCCAAGCGCATCAGTTACGACCAATGTGATAGGAAAAGAACCTGTTTGAGTGTAGTTTTGAGCATTTGGCGTAACATTGGTAGATGTATTTCCATTGCCAAAATCCCAATTATAAGATAATGGAAACAAGCCAGTAGATGCATTGCTGATACTCACTGAAAGCGGCGGAAGACAGGCTTGAGGAGGATTGGGATTGGTACTAAAAGCCGGAATTGGTTTGATGGAGGTTTTGATCCGATCCGAAAAGACCTTAGTAATATTGCAACTGGGATAATTGGTGGTGAGTTCTAGCGATACTGTAAAACTGCCCGCAGTGGTATAAGTGTGTATGGGCATAATATTACCCACCGCACTACCGCCATCGCCAAATACCCACGAGCGGGTTTGGATAATTATGCTTGGATCGGCTGTAGTTATATCTTCAAATTTTACGGATAATGGTACACAGCCGGAACTAGGCACCGAGGCGATCATTACATCAGGTTTGGGCCAAACTGTAATTTCGATGGTACCCACGACAGCACCATTCGGTGTGTTTTTAAAATCAACGGCATATACACCCGGACTGGTAAAAATATTGGAGGGATTTTGGAGGTTTGAACTCCCGCCGTCTTTGAAATCCCAAAACCAAGTGGCGGCACCAGTTGGTGCCGTAAAATTAACGGATAAAGGAAAGCAGCCTTTTGTGTTATCTGCTGTTTGGGCAACAAGTGCGCCAAAAGAGGTAAGCAGCAATAAAAGGGTAAAAAAATGGATCTTGTAGAGCCGAAAGTTCATATTTATTAATTGGATTCTAAATTTTGATGTAAATTTGTACGTACAACCAAACAACACGCATTAATTATGTATAAAAACAACGTTTTCTTTACATTTTTCCTCATTTTATTGGGTTTCACGTTTGTTAACGCCCAAAGTTACAGGTTTCAGCAGGAATCATTACCCTGTGTCAATAAAAAATTTACAATTATTGCACATATTTTTTCAGATAGCCTTGGTCTATATGGTACGACGGAGGCGGGTATCAAAAATGCGGTATCCGGAATGAATGTTTTTTTTAGTCCTTTAGGGGTTTCCTTTGAAGTGTGCGAGTTTCGTTACCACCCCAATTTTGAGCACGATACCTTGACAAACGATGCCGAACGAGATGTGATCGTAACGAAGTATAATGTACAAAATCGCATCAATTTTTATTTTTTAAATGAACTCAATGCTACAGAAGCGGGGTTTGCTTTTGGCGTGATTGGTGCGGACAAATCTGGTATATTTATTAAAAAATCAGAAGGGATTACAGCCTCTGTTTTTTCACATGAAATGGGGCATTATTGCGGTTTAGTGCATACTTTTGAAGGTAATGGTGCAGAACTTGTGGATGGTAGCAATTGCCTTACGGAGGGTGATGGAATTTGTGATACCCCCGCAGACCCATTTGTTCCAGGCGACCCTATAGATGATTATATCCAAGATTGTAAATTTATCTCCGAAAAAACCGATGCAAATGGCGAATACTACAACCCCGACCTGGGCAATGTCATGTCTTATTACGACTGCGGCCCCTGTGGTTTTACTTGGGGGCAGTTGAATCAAATGGGGTTATTGATATTGAGCAATGCGATGCGACTTTGGTAATTTTTTATCGGACGATGGACAAAGGCTTTAGTATTGTTTCTTTTTGGGTTAAAATACGGATTTGATACATTGCTGCGGGTAAATCTTTTAGGTCTAGTCGGAGTTTTGTCTCTGATGCTTGATCTACGGTCCAAGTATTAAGTGCTTTTCCATTGGCATCAACAAGCGTGATAAGTAATGGTTGAGGCGTTGGTAATGCCACGAATAAAGTGGTAAATTCCTTCGCCGGATTAGGATATACTTCGGCAAAGGCACTTTGAGTAATACCCGTTGTCGCAACCATCTCCGTCAGCGTATAATTAAATACGCCCTTGCACCCCTTGCTATCGGTCACTATCAATTGATAATCTCCAGCAGGAGCATTCGTCAGATCTTCCGACGCGACAAAGAAAGCACCATTGCGCGTCCAAATATAACTATACTGGCCATTGCCGCCGTTTACATCAATATAAATTGTGCCGTTACTTTGACCATTTGAAGGTGGTGTGACACTTGTCGGCAATACAGCAATGATTGCAGGGTTAATCAGTGTTTGAGACAGCACCGTAGAGCAACTTAATTGGTCGGTGATGGTCAAGGTATAAATACCGCTAGTAAGCCCTGTTGCATCCATTGTCGTCGCGCCATTCGACCATAAATAGGTATAAGAACCGTTTCCTCCTGTTACAATTGGTGACACTGAGCCATCTAGCGCATTATTACACGTGGGATTTGTACCATTTAATGCCGCCGATAAATCACAATTAGTAGCAGAAACACAGTTTTTTATGATGCCACTCACTGATTTTTCACAACCATTACCATCTTGCACCACTACTAAAAATGGCGCACCACTCGCAATATATTGACCATTTTCGTTACCCGAAAAAGTGTAAGGCAATTGCCCTCCACCTGCGGCAACTTGTAATGCGGCAACATCCACACCTTTACAAATTTCTGTTACTTGTAGGGTTAATGGCAGATAATTAACCTGCTGACTACCATCCAATATTTTAATACAAAAATCGCCAGCATTGATATTCGTAAGCCCAACTTGAGCCGCCAATTGTAAATAATACGTACTGCCGGGTGTCATTGCTCCGACGGTAAAGTAACCATCGCATTTTTTAGGATTATTCTTGCAAATAATTTCTTCCAAATTGCCACAACTGCCTTTCCAAACGCCTAATACGCATTGAAAACTGGCATCAATGCTGATATGCACAGCACCCGATGAGGGCGCAACAAATTTATACCAAACATCGTGATCTATATCTACGACACATGACGGTTTAATATTAGAAGCCGAAGCAAATGTATTGTTTCCATTGATACAATTGTCGCTCAGCGTAATCAAGGTACTGGTATTGCAATGCTCATTTATAGGTGCATTTTTCGATTTTTGGACGAGTTGTGCGCATAAATTGCCTTCAACTGTGGCAAAATTGCCTGCTATTTGTACAAAATAAGTTTGTCCGGCAGTAAGTGTAGGTAGTACTAATTTAGATCCCTGATGGTCGCCTGCTAGTTCTTGCAGATTACTACAAGTACCTGAATACAGGGTGATAATATCAGAAAAATTGGCATTACTCTGTAATTCTAACACTTGTCCCGATGGTACATTTGGTGCTACAAATTTGTACCAAATATCGGCCCTAGCGCGTTCATTGAGCGATGGAATTGGTGTGGTAATGGTTGCATTATAATTATAACTAGCCGCGCAATTCCCATTTACCGTTAATAGAATAGCATTATTACATAGGTCATTAGGTGGTGGGGCTGGAATAGCATTGATGGGTTGCACAATAACGCAAAAATAGCCTTTGGTTTTGCCAAATCCGCGCTCCAAATTACTGACGCGCATTAGGTAATTCGTGCCTGCAACGGCATTAAAATAAGTGATTTCACCATAAAAACCATGCTCATCGCGGTTGTTGCAAACCATCACTTGCGGACTATTACAATTACCCGTGAATATTTCCACTAAACAATTATACTCACTCCAAGTGTATAATACTGCTGAACCCGTAAAATCAGCTTGCCATTTATACCAAAGCCCTGTGCTACTTTTATTATCTCCGCAAGACGGCTGAGGGCCATCAAATAAAGCAGTCATGTTTTCGCCCACCTTGCAACTATCACTAGTAATGAGCGGAATAGCATTGGCACAAATGTCATTCGCAACGCCATATCCCGTTACTTTTACATTATCAATACCAACCCACCAACCCCAGTCTTTACCGTCGTCGTATTGAAAAATAACCCTCATTTGAGGTGCTCTATATGGCGATAAATCGAGAATAGCATGTTCATAATTTGGGAAATATGGCCCTCCAATATCGCCATTGGATTCACGAACTATATATTCAGTGCCATCGCCCTGCTGTACAATAATGGCTATTTTTTCTTTATAATATCGAAGAATAAGATCCACATTGAGTTCAAAACGGCCAAAAGAGGTACCATCGAACCAAGGAGAAACCAATCTAATCGTAGAAAAGGGTGTGTCTTGTCCCAATAAATCGTCGTCAAAAAAAGCAAAACAAGTACCATCCATTGAATTACCATTGCTCAACGCAGCACCCTCTGTGATAAGCCCAAATTGCCAATCATCTACACCGGTAAGTATTTCTGTACCCCAATTTGCTGGTTTTTCACAAGTATTAAATGTCTCTTTGATAATATTTGTACCGATCCCAAATCCCGTCACTTTAATATTATCAATAGCGGCCCACCAAGCAAACCCACCGCCATCATTATACCTAAAAATAAGTCTCGCATTAGGAGAAGTGGTGTAAAAGGATAAGTCTATTTTCAATGCAAAATGATCCTTCAAGTTGTCGCCATTCGTTCTAAATTCGTCAAAACGCGCCAGTTTTTGTTCCGTTATGCCATCGGTGACAAATACTTCAAAAAATTCTTGTGCTTCGTTCCAATCGCGGTAGTGCAGATCCATCTCCAATAAAATAGTTGGATTTTGACTCGCGTTAAAAACAGGACTCACCACATCAAGTACAAAAGGAGGCGTATTATTACCATTCGCATCATCATCAATAATAAGGCAGCAGGTGCTATCAATCGACTGCCCCAATGCGTCATCGTTTTCCATTATCCCTACGTACCAAATTGCGTTTTGATTACCAATGATATTAACATCCCAGCCGGGGGGTAAACCACAAGAGTTAAAGTCTTCCGACAAAAGTATGTTTTGAGCCTTCAATGAAGTCAAAAACGAAAATAGCAAGTAGATGGTGCAAGTAAATAGACGCATGACATTAAAATTTGGTGCGAAAGGTAATTCTTAACCATGAATTTTAGGTTATTTCAGAGTATCAAATTTATCAATGCGCTAGTTTTTAGCATTTTTTTAAAAAAAAGTATTTAATGTTTGAAATTTTGGGTAATCTTGCATCTCAAAATTTAAAATCATTGTTCGTATATGCCTGTAGTTGTCCATACTCAACAAAAACACGCAGTTGCGGGGAGCATGCAGCCTGTCAACGACCCACTGCAACCTTATGTCCCATCTGCCGAAAAGCCTTGGGATACGAGTCGAGTGGAGCATCTATATCGACGGATGGGTTTTGGTGCTTCATTGGCACAAATCCAAGCAGGGCTTGCGATGAATCCATCCGATTTGATTGACCAATTATTGGATAATGCAGCCAATTTGGGGCTGCCAGATCCTCCTTATTGGGCAGCATTTACCAGCGATGACTATGCAGCTGATCCTGATCCTGATTTGAGGTTTGTACATCGAGCAGAATTGGCGCAAAGGTGGTTAGGAGAAATGCTCGATGAAGGTATTCGTTCTAAAATGGCATTATTCTGGCACAATCATTTTGTAACAGAACTGGACGTATATGATTGTAATAATTACCTATGGGATTATTTTGAACTCATCCATGACAGCGCATTTGGCAATTTCAGGGTTTTAACCCGTGAAATGGGGCGAAATTCTGCTATGTTGGTTTATCTAAATGGCAACCTTAATATTGCCGCAGCACCAAATGAAAACTATGCTCGAGAACTAATGGAACTGTTTACAATGGGCGAAAGTAATGGTTATACACAGGTCGATATTGTAGAAATGTCACGTTCGCTCACCGGTTGGCAAGCGCAGATGTATGAGTGCAAACCACCTTATTACGATGCTAGCTTACACGATACTAATAATAAAACTATTTTCGGACAGACTGCAAATTACGGTTTTACAACGGCGCATAACTTGATATTTGACAGGCGAGCCGACCAAGTCTCAATGTATATCACTGGAAAAATCTACAAGTATTTTGTGTATCAAAAAATGGACGCTGCAGTGATAAATGGTTTAGCAGCAACCTTTAAGAGCAATAATTGGGAGATATTGCCTGTATTGAAGCAGTTGTTTAAAAGCGAGCATTTTTTTGACGATACCTTGATTAATGCTAAAATAAAAAGTCCAGTAGAATCATTGTTAAACATTTGGAAGTCTGCAGGCGTAAGTTCCGCTCAAATAACAAATAACGATTGGTGGAATACAATTAGTTACTATTCTGGTCAATTGGGACAATATCTCTTTAATCCACCTAATGTAGCAGGTTGGCCCGGACAGCGGGCTTGGATCAATGAAAGTACCCTCACGGCGCGATGGTCTTATAGCAATGTAATGGCGTATTATTTATCCCAGGAACAACTGCTTCGAGAACAATTACGAGGTATCGCACAAAATTTAACCAATAATAGCAACGACCCAGCCTTGATAACGCGGGCGTTAGTATTGCACTTTCTTGGACAAAACCTCGACGCTATTCATCTACAAGCCGCTATTCTTAATTTTAAGGCAGGGATACCCGAAAACTATTATCAAGATGGTTCTTGGACACTGGACTGGGATGAAGCACCGTATCAAATCGTTAATTTGCTCTATTATTTAGTGAGATTACCGGAGTTTCAATTGGCTTAAAAAACTAAAACAATGTTCGAAAAAAATAACACAACTCGCCTTGGGACTACGCTTGAAGATCACTTGGCACACGAACGAGATCATCATCTTTGGTCGCGACGTGATTTTTTGTCGGCTTCCGGTATTTTAGGTGCTGGAAGTATTATGTTGGGAAAAATGGGACTTCGCTCGTTTCAACCAACCCCTTTGATGGCTGCGTTAGCCAATGGTAGTAGTGATCGGATTTTGGTCATGATTCGTCTTGATGGTGGCAATGATGGCCTTAATACCATTATCGAGCGGGAAAACCCCAATTACTACAGCCTACGCCCCACAATTGCTGTAAAAGAACCAAATCTATGGAACTTGAATACTCAATTTGCTATGCCAAAGGCAACCGAAGCCTTGCAGGGCTTGTGGAATGAAGGCATGATGAAGGTAATCCTTAATGTAGGTTATCCTCAACCCAATTATAGCCACTTCCGGTCTTACGATATTGTGGCATCTGCCAGTGATTCCAATACTATTGTAAATACTGGTTGGATCGGTCGTTTCTTAGACAATGAGTATGCTGCTTTTTTAGAAACGCCACCCACTATACCGCCAGCACTTCAGATTGGGGTGCAATCTGACTTAGTTTTTAAAGCACAAAATGCCAATATGGCATTGGCAGTAAGTAGTCCGCAGGAATTTTACCAAATTGCGCAAACTGGCCAACTCTACGAAACTGCTACACTGGGCACTACACCGCGCGACTTGGAACTCGCTTATGTACGCCAAACCGCTAATTCGGCCTTTAGGTACGCTACAACCATCAAGGAATCTTACGCACGTGGCAAAAACCAGGTAGATTACCCGCTTGATAATTATCTAGGTGAGCAATTGGCGATCGTTGCTAAATTAATAAAAGGTAATTTAGGCACGCGTATTTTTATGGTTGAAATTGGAGGTTTTGATACCCATGCCGATCAGTATGACGCCCATTTAGGTTTGCTCAATGACATTGCGACCGCTGTAAAATCGTTTTACGAAGATTTGGAATTGGGCAATGCAGGTTTATCGGAAAAAGTACTGGGAATGACTTTCTCTGAATTTGGCCGAACAATTTATGAAAATGGTTCTTTGGGAACCGATCATGGTTGGGGTACACCCATGTTGATGTTTGGAGGAGGCATTGGTAATGGTGTTGTAGGCACTTACCAAGATCTTACGAATCCTGACCCATTTACCGATCCAGAATTTAGTATTGATTTCCGAGATGTTTATGCAACAGTTCTAAAAGACTGGATGGGAAGCACACCAGAATTAGTCGATTTTGTTTTAGGTCAAACACAACCTACTATTGCTGGATTAGTGCCGGCAACTTCCCCCCTTTTAGGCGAAAATGGCCGATGCGCATTACTCGGGCATAATCCAGGCGATCAAGGAAATATTCAAATGAAATACGCTATGTTGCAAGACGGGAATATTCGGCTTCAACTACTGGACAAATCTGGTCAGATACTTCGTACGCTAGTCGATGAATACAAAGCGAAAGGCAGTTATATCTTTAATTTCAAACCGAGTGACTGGTTCATCGTACCCGGCACTTACCAATATAGACTTATGGGCGGCGGACAAGTGTTCCAGCGCAGTATAAAAATTGGGTGATTTGGGAGGAGCATTTCGCTTTTCAATAATTAAACACAGAAGCCATTTCGGGCAATCCGAAATGGCTTCTATATTTAAATAATCTTTACTTTCGGCAATGACTACGGATTAAAGGAAGCACGCGGTCCGCCTGGTGAGAACACCGCTTGCGCCCTTGTTTTTTGACCAGCAGAGAACATGTACATACAAGCATCGTTGGTGTAATCCATGTAATTCATAGTCATTTCTACTGGTGTACCAGCGCAAGTGCTTAGGTGTCCAGCCGCTGGGCAGCCGTAATTAGCGGTGTTGTGCGTTGGTGTATCGCTTACCAAGTCGCTTCCGCAAGTTGCATCGCCCCAAATGTGGCGAAGGTTCATCCAGTGGCCAACTTCGTGTGTAGCAGTACGACCTTTATTAAATGGCGCAGCTGCTGTACCAGTAGTTCCAGTCGCATTATCGTCCAATACAACACCATCTGTAGCAGAAGGACCACCTGGGAACTGAGCATAGCCAAGAATACCACCTCCCATATTACATACCCACATATTTAAGGTTGTTGTTGGGTTGGTTGGGTTAATACCCGCAGGGCTTTTCTTCATAGCATCGTTAGTACCCCAACTAGATTTATTGGTTGATTTTCTAACGACATTTTGGAGGACAAAGCTAATACCAAGGTCTCCAGAAAGTACTGACTGGAAGATAGCTGGTGTGTTGGTGTAATCAACATTGGTTGCACCAAAATCAGCGTTAAGCACATCAATTTGGCTTTGAATTTGAGCCAAAGAAATATTTTGCGCCGCTGTTCTGTAAAGCACATTTACAACAACAGGAATCACCAATGGGAAACCAGCACGATCTTGACTTCCTTTTGCATACTGCTCAATAAAGCGTTCAATTTCTTCATGGCGGGCGGCTAGGGATGGATCAGCCGCTTCTTGTGCCAACAACACTTCGTGTGCTGCACAATGGCGTTCTGTCGCATTTTCTTCTTGGCTAAGTTCGGTTTCATTTTTTGCATCTTTTGCACAGGCAAATGCAAGCATGGTCAGGAGTACTAATGATAAAACTTTTTTCATAATAAGTGAGAATAAGAGAATTAATGAAACAGTTAAAATGATTTTAATGTCGGCGTGAAGGTAGATCGTTTTAGCAAAGGAGTACCACTAAAAAAATAGTGCTTAATTATCATTTTGAAAAAATCGGTATAATATTTTAATAGGCGCAAAATACAGCCTGTATATAGGTTTTTTAATCTTTAAAAGTGCTAAATTGAGAAATTAAATTCTTTTTGTCGGATAATAGCAAAAGTATAATTTTCCTAGTTTGCGCATTTAGACATAATTAAATTTTGTCCAAATGCTTATAATCCCAATATCAGATCAGTAAGGTTTACATCATTTGATAATTCCAGTTTGCGGCGCAACCTATAACGACTGGCCTCAACGCCCCTCACAGATATATTGAGCAATGGAGCAATCTCTTTGGTTGTTAAATTCATCCTCAAATAAGCGCACAATCTATAATCATTAATACTCAATTGCGGGTAATGTTCCCGCAATCGTTTTAAAAAATCGACATGTACTTGATCGAAGTGAAAGGCAAATTGTTCCCAATCTTCATCCAGTTTGGCATCAAAATTCAAAAGATTCAACAGTTGCTGAATTTCTTTTTTTACGGTTGGATTGGTTGATTGTTCCAAAATTTGATCCAAATTTTCTTTGACCGTTAATAAAACCTCGCCTTTTTGCACTAAGTGCATCGTTGCTGCGGCTAGTTCTTGGTTTTTAAAACGAATTTCATTTTCTAACTTATCATTTTGGATAGCCGTCAAAGCGGCTTTTGATTGTTCTACCTCTCGTTGTTGTTCTGCTGTTATTTGAAGATGGCGCTCCGTTAATCGTTCCTTTTCATGTTCAAATTTGCTACGCTGCCGCAATATAAAACTGGCGAATAAGCCAATTATCCCTAATGTGTAACAAAAAAACGCCACAGTACTTGCATACCACGGGGGTGAAATCCGAAATACATATTGCACTACCCTACTTTGTAGTCCGTCTTTATTCCGTGCTTGTACTTGAAACGTATATTTGCCCGGATTAAGATTGGTAAAATTTCGTAAATACTCAGGTGACCATTCTGACCATTCCTGATCTAATCCAAGTAATTTTACACGATATTCTAAAAAAGCCGGATCTTTATAATCCGTTGCCGAAAAAGAAAAACGGAGGTTATTCATACCCGCCTCCAAGACTGGCCAATTTGATTGCCCCGTAGAACTGTTTTCTATTGCAAAACAATTGTCTAACAATATTGAATCTTGGCTGCCACTTGCAGTTATATGGCTTAATACTAAGTGCAAAACAGTATCCCTAATAGATGGAGTTTCGGCATTAAAATGAATAAATCCCTGCTCGGCGCCAAAAAATACGTTGCTCTCATCTACAGGATAGATAAACTGGAAGCCACTTACTAATTTTTGATAGAGTTCGGGGAATATCTTTTTTTGAATATTTTTTTTAACACCCAAGTCATTCACCAACAAAATGCCTACTTCTTTATCCGACACATACCAAATATTCCCCTGTAAATCCTCTTTTAAGTACCGCACTATTCCACTACCGAGCAAAACGCGATTAAAATCTTCATCCAAAACAAAAGATGTTTTTTGGTGGTTGAAGCGCATTATGCCCTTTTCCGTCGTAAAAACCGCTTTGCCTGCAATGGGAAACACACCATTATTAAGCGTAGAGGGTAAACCATTTTGAGTATTATAAAAAGATACTTTTGACACGGCTCTATACTCGGGTTGCCATTCCACGCGGTACAGCCCTCTGTATGGATGCGATATCCATACAGCACCATCTTCATCTTTGACCATAAATCGGCAAGACTCCTCTAATCCTTTTATTTTTTGGTCAAAAACCCAATTTATACCAGATTTTCTGAATAATATCAACCCATTATAGGTACCGCCTAACAAATAATCGTCGGATAATTGCACAAAAGTCCAAGCGCCTGGTTCGGCAGACAATTGTGTATTGCCTCCTCCATTCAATCTAAATATACCTTCATGATGCCCCATGATTAATTCATTCCCAAAGGTATTTAATGCCCAAACCTGCCCATCCGTTGATTTTACTTTTTTAAAGAAGGGTGCTTTTTGAGGATCGTAAAATGGTAACCAAGGTGTCCGATAAACGCCATTAGAGACCCCTAGAAAAATATCATTTTGAAATATGGTAACGGCATATCCAGTACCTTCCAGTTCTCCATCCGGAATGATCGTACTAAATGGCGCGTCCAGTACGATACAATCAATGCCATTGTCTAGTCCGAGCCATAGATTACCGCCATGGTCGGCAAAAGTGGAGAGGATATTATTGTTTCGGAGTCCATTTTTTTTAGTTAAGTGTCGGAAAATTCGGCGGTGGCGATCAATTACGATTAACCCATCGAGCGAAGTGCCAATTGCTATTTGACCATTGGATAGCCCCGTTGCGGTGTAAATACGTTTTTCGCGAAATAATACATCAGCAGCCGTCTTCCACAGTCCAATTTGGTTATTGACTCGATAAAAAATACCATTTTTTAATGTAGTAAGCAAAGTTGTATCTCCGATCCAAGGAATTGCGCCAGTAATTGGGCTGGTTAATTCCTTTACCTCTAAACGTTTTTTGAAACCGTCCTTCTCAAAAAAGAGTAATTCTTGAAGATTTTGTTGGATAAAAAAACCTTGCGGTGTGGTAAACATTGCGGTAAGGCTGCCCGATACTTGCTGGATTTTGATTTCTTTTTGATCAAATTGAAACACCTTATAATTGGTACGAAAAAATACAGATCCTTCGTAAAAAGCAATATCCCACACATCCTCAAATCCGCGTTGGTTTTCGGGTAACAAATCCACCAACGAATGATAAGTTAATTTAGCATTTGCACTTTGGTGAAAATAGCCAAATTCGCCTTGCGCCCCTACATAAATTCGACTCCCTCCATCAAACGCAACAGCACGAACGACCGTTTTATTCGCCACTGGAAAGCAATTCCAATGGCTACCATCATATTGAAGTAAGCCTTCATTATTAGCCCAATATAATACCCCATTATTGTCTTGAGTGGCATCCCAGTTTTGAGTACCTGCGTGGTACTGTTTTTTGCTAAAATTCCAGATAGGAGGCATACCCAAATTGATTCCTTGGGCAGGAAGAGTATCCTTAATACAATATAAAAGGATAGATAAAATTAGCGCAACACGTATATAAAAGTATCTCATTTTTGTAAAATAGTGATAAATATTGCATCGATGAGTAAAATGTAAAAATGATACAACAATATTTACCCTGTAAAGGTACTGAAAAAACAATAAAACCAAGTTGAGTAGTAATGTCGTAGTCCTAAATTTACAATGTCGTAGTGGTGATGTGGTGTAAAATTATTGTATCGAAGAATATTTTATGACCTTTGTGCGTCAACTTTGACCAATTTAAAAATTTTATTCTAAAATAGAAATTTATGAAGCACATGAAAAAACTTTTATGCTCAGTTCTGATTGTATTGTCTGCCGTAGTGTTTGCACAGTCACAAACAACAATTTTGGACTTTGAAACACCTGCAACAAGTACTGTATTCCAGTATTTCGGCAGCCCATTAGATGGCACAGTAAATGAAACACTTGCCAATCCCAACCCTACAGGCATCAATACGAGTAGTACGGTGTCAAAACACATCAAACCTGCCGTATCGGAATCATGGTCGGGTTTCTTTTCTAATCCAAACCCAACAACTCCAGTTGACTTGATCGCCAATAATAAAATTTCGATCAATGTGCACATGGATCACATCGGTTCGGTGTCCCTTAAATTAGAAGGATCTACTGATGGTGGAGCAGACTGGATCACAACGGTTCCAAACACAAAAATAAATGAATGGGAAACTTTGGTTTTTGATGCCTCTGTACCATCTCTTGAAGGATCTATGGTGCCTGCTGCGGGACATACTTATGCTAGGATCGTTCTTTTCTTCGATTTTGGTACGCCGGGTAATGGAACTGATCTTGTTTCTTATTTTGATGATATCAAAACATTGCCAAGCGCTTTAGTTGTAACACCTATTTTGGATTTTGAAACAGCAGCAACAGGAACGGCGTTTCAATATTTTGGAAGTAACTTGGATGGTACATTAACAACCATTATCGACAATCCAAATCCAACTGGTATCAATACAAGCAGCAAAGTAACGAGATTTGTAGAGCCTGCGGTGGCAGAGGTATGGGCTGGTGCATTCTCTAATCCAAACCCAACTACGCTTGTTGACTTTGGATCTGGTGGACAGGTATGTATTAAGGTGCACATGGATCATATTGGTAATCTCGCCTTGAAATTAGAAGGTTCTACCTCAGGCAGACCCGATTGGATCCAAAGGGTAGAAAATACAAAAGTAAACGAATGGGAAGAACTCTGCTTTGATGGTAGTTTGCCATCATTAGAAGGAGTTCTTGAACCAGCAACTGGTGCTTATGCACGAATTGTGTTGTTTTTTGATTTTGGAACGCCGGGCACTGGCACCGACGTGATTTCTTATTTTGATGATATTGTAGTGAAAAGCAGTGGTGCACCAGCTATTCGTACAGTAAACTTCAAGGTGGATATGAATAACTATGCACCAAATTTTGATAAAGTGTATATCAGCGGATCATTTAATAACTGGTCTGGAGATGCTAACCCATTGACTGATGCTAATTTTGACGGTATCTGGGAAGGTAGTATCGCTGTAACAAATGGTGCTTATGAGTATAAGGTAACCCTCGATAACTGGAATGCACAAGAGGCATTTATCGGTACTGAAGAATGTACTAAAAAAGACCCATCTGGCCAATTTGTTAACCGTCTTTTACTTGTAAGTGGCAATACAGATGTACCAAGATTCTGCTTCAATAGTTGCTATGCTTGTGGCGAAGAAGTGAAAATTAAATTTAGGCTCGGAACAAAAGGTATTACACCAAACCCAGAAGGTGTCTGGATTGCTGGTGGCGGTAACTTTGATGTGCCTGGTGGCAAATACAAAATGGACGATGCCGATGCAGACGGTATTTATGAATTGACAGTGCCTCGTAAAAAAGGATTCAGTTCATTCCTGACCTTTACCAATGGCCCATGTCCCGATTATAGCTGCAAAGAAAATCTGGATGGTTTACCATGTGGCAACCCAAATAATTTTAATGACCGCTTTTTGTCGCCTGTTCAAAAAGATACTACGTTTGCGACTTGCTTTGGTGCTTGCTTTACCAACGCCGACTGTGTATCATCTGTAAATTCGTTGATAGAAGATGTACAATTATTTAACCTATTGGGCAATCCAGTAGGTGTTGGTGAAAGTATTTTAGTCTTTGGTGATAATGTACCAGCGGATAAAACAATCACCATGACCAATTCTGTTGGTCAAGTAGTGCACTTCTGGAATACAAGCGGTAATGATCGTAATTTCAGATTGCAAACTGCTGATTTACAGGCTGGTGTTTATTTTGTAACGGTAAATATGGGCAACCGTTATTACACACGCAAATTAATAAAGTAATCTTCTAATTCTTTTAGATTTAGAGCGAAGTAAGTGTTGGTGTCATCGTTCATTCAATAGCGGTGACACCAACTATTCACAAACACAAAAATCGCAAAACCATGCGCATATTTATATCCATTCTATTGCTAGCCGTAACAATATCGGTTCATGCACAAATCAAAATTTCCGGTCGTGTCCTACTAGAAGGCGGCACCGAAGCAGCCATTGGGGCAACTGTACAACTAAAAGGCACTAATACTGGTATCACTACCGATCTGGATGGAAACTATACACTCTCCGTACCCGATCAAACGTCAATTCTTGTTTTTTCCTATACTGGTTTTGCTAATCAAGAAATAACAGTAGGTAACCGCACCAAATTGGACGTGATATTAGAAGAAAGTCAATCTCAACTTAACGAAGTTGTTGTAACTGGTTATGGTAGTCAGAAACGTTCAAATATTAGCGGTAGCGTTTCGATTGTGGATGCAAAAGAAATCGCAGAACGCCCTATTTTACGTGTAGAACAGGCGTTACAGGGGCGCACTGCTGGTGTACAAGTAGCGCAGGCATCAGGTTCGCCAGGTAGTGAACTTACCGTAAGGGTTCGCGGTGTTGGTACAATTAATAACAGCAATCCTTTATATATCGTAGATGGTATTCCTGTGGATGGTCTTGATTTCTTAAATCCAAATGATATTGAAACGATTAATGTACTTAAAGACGCAGCGTCATCTGCTATTTATGGTTCAAGGGGTGCTAATGGTGTTGTATTGATTACAACCAAAGGTGGCAAGCGCAATCAAACAGGATCAATAAGTTATGATGCTTATTATGGTATTCAACGTGCAAGCAGATTACTTGATTTATTAGATGCTAGAGAATATGCTACCCTTCAAAATGAAGCATACTTGGCAGCAGGAAGAACACCATTGCCAGAGTTTGCTAATCCAGCAGCACTAGGTGAAGGCACCGATTGGCAAGAGGCTATTTTCCAAAGCGCACCTATTATGAGCCACCAATTGACCTTTTCTGGTGGTGCGGAACACTCTTCTTATACCGTTTCGGGTAACTATTTTACACAAAATGGTATTGTTGGTGGAGATAAGTCGAACTTCCAACGTGCAACAGTGCGTGTCAATGGCTCACATGACATAAAGCCTTGGTTAACCATCGGTAATAACTTAGGTTTTACTTGGCTCGAACGCCAAGGCTTAGCAGAAAACTCACAATATAATTCGCCGATCATTCGCGCATTAAATATCGATCCGGTGACACCTGTACGTAAAGCAGATGGCACTTACGCTTATTCCAATTATACCAGTACCGATATTGCTAACCCCTTAAATGGTATAGAGCAAACACACAGTACTTGGCGCAGCAATCGTTTAGTAGGTAGTGTTTTTGCTGATCTTAAATTGTCGAAAAACCTCACATTCAGATCAGCCTATAGCTTGGATGCTACCTATGCTATACAAAGGGGCTTTAGCCCTCGATTCGATTTAAGTAATATTCCTTCGCTGAGCGATGCACCTGCTCCTGAAAAGCAACTCATTAATACCGTTTTCGTAGGAAATAATACATGGCGCAATCAGCAATTAGAAAACGTATTGACTTGGCAAAAGAATTTTAACGATAAGCATAATGTTACATTAATTGGCGGTACAACTGCACTTTCTAATAGATATGATGGTAGCGGTGGAGCAAATACTAACTTACCATCAAATGATCCAAAAGAAGCCTATATTTCCAATACTGTTGATCCTATTGCATCACAAAGTGCTTATCAGTTTGCTAGTGAATCTAGTTTATTCTCTTGGTTTGGAAAGGCGAATTACGAATTGAACGAAAAGTATATAGCATCGGCTACATTTAGGGCAGATGGCTCTTCTCGATTTGGTAAAAACAATCGTTTTGGTTATTTCCCTTCTTTTTCGGCGGGATGGATAGGTAGCCGCGAGTCATTTTGGAATATTAAAGCCATTAACTTTTTCAAGGTACGCGCAAGTTGGGGACAAAACGGTAATGATCGGATTGGTGATTACAGTTTTACTACAGTTGTTAATAATGGTCAAAATTATACATTTGGCCCTAATGAAAATATCACCAATGGAGCAGTTGCACTTAGCGCAGCCAATCCAGATCTAAGATGGGAAACCAGTACTCAAACAGATATTGGCGCAGATTTTGAACTTTTAGACGGTCGAATTGGTTTCACTACGGATTATTATATTAAGAAGACAACGGATATGCTTTATGCTGCACCAATTCCATTAGTTGCAGGTACCGCACCTCCTATTCAAAATGTAGCCACTGCCGAGAATAGAGGTCTTGAACTTTCGCTTAACTACCGCAATAGGGATCACGCACTAAAGTATAATATAGGTGGTAATATATCATTTGTAGAAAGCAAGGTTACCGGATTAGGCCGCGGAGGCGAACCAGTTCTTTCTGGTTTTGTTCAATCGGCAAATGCCAATGCTTCCAAAACTGATGTAGGTTATGCGCTTGCGTCCTTTTTTGGTCATGTGACAGATGGAATATTCCAAACTCAAGCAGAAGTTGAAGCCGCTGCATTTCAAAGTAACGAAACAGCACCAGGCGATATTAGATTTAAAGATTTGGATGGGAATGGTGTAATTGATGCCGATGACCGTACATTTATTGGTAATCCTACACCGCGTTTCACTTATGGTATGAATACTGATTTTTCGTGGAAGGGTTTTGAATTAAATATCTTTTTCCAAGGCTCAGAAGGTAATGATATTTACGTCAATACAATCCGTTATGATTTTACCTATGTTAACCGTCCTTCTTCTGCGCTTAATCGCTGGACAGGACCAGGTACGTCAAACACAGAGCCTCGCGTGAGCCTAAGCGATCCTAATCAGAACGCACGTGTATCGGATCGTTTTGTAGAAGATGGTTCTTATTTGCGCTTGAAAACTGTACAATTTGCTTATAATTTACCTCAAGATTGGCTCAAAAAAGCCAAATTCAATAAGGTAAAATTCTATCTAACTGCACAAAACCTGCTTACCTTTACCAAATATTCTGGCCTAGATCCAGAAATTGGTAGTATCGGCAACAGCCTTGAAATTGGCATTGATAGGGGTTTTTACCCTCAATCAAGAACGATTATGGGCGGTGTAAGTGCAACCTTCTAATTGAACAAAGCATAAACAAACATCATATTATTCATTGCCCAAACACTACTACAGTCATGAAGTTTAAATCACTTTTATTATTTAGCCTTTCCGTAGGTCTTTCTTTTTCGGCTTGCCAAAAAGATTTTTTAGAAAAAAAGCCTATTGTAGGCATTACGGAGGAAAATTTTTATCGCACCGAAGCAGATGCAATTGCTTCTGTCAACGCAGCTTATGCGCCTTTACAGTTCCAACTTTCACCAGCAGGTCATTTTCGATGGTTCTGGGGTGATATTATGTCGGACGATGCACTAAAAGGTGGATCTGGCGACAATGATGTCTTTTCACTACTCCAATTAGAGACATTTAAAGGGCCAACCAATACTGATTTGTTAGAATCGGAATGGGGAGCCAATTACGAAGGTATTTATCGTGCCAACGTAGTATTAGCAAGAGTACCGGGTATTACTATGGACGAAACCTTGAAAGCCCGAATTTTGGGCGAAGCAAAGTTTATCCGCGCATGGAACTTCTATAATTTGGTTACCATGTTTGGTGGTGTACCACTAGTTGATCGTGTACTGGCACCATCTGAATACAATTTGAGTAGTGCTTCGGCAAATGAAATTTGGGACTTTATTGAAAAAGACCTTACCGAAGCATCCGCAACACTTTGGAAAAGAAGTGCTTATGCTGAAAGTGATTTAGGCCGAATCACACAAGGTGCTGCTCAAGCCTTATTGGTAAAAACGTATCTTTGGAGGAATAAGTGGACAGAAGCAAAAGCCACCGCAGAAGCCATCATAAATTCCAATGAGTATCAACTTGTAGCCAATTATGCGGATATTTTCACTCAATTTGGCGAAAATAACTCCGAGTCAGTATTTGAAATCCAGTATATGAACAGTTCTGGTGGCAACTGGGGTAAAAACAATGGTAACGAAGGCAGTTTCACCAATGTATTCCAACGTGCACGTGGACAGTTTGCTGGTTTTGGTTTTAATATCCCTACTCAAAATTTTGTAGATGAATTTTTCAAGGAAGGCTTTGAAGATCCGCGTTTGAAATCAACCGTATTCCGTGTAGGTGATGCGATGGGCGACCGTGGCATATTTACGTTAGCGGCTACGGGCGACTTGCCGCATCTGTATTACCCTAAGAAGTATTTCACGGGCAAAAACGAGGATGCGCCATTTGGCGATGCTGCACCAAATGGTGGTAGCAATGACCGTGTTATTCGCTACTCTGATGTATTGTTGATGCACGCAGAAGCCGCATACCATACAGGAGATGAGGCTGGTGCTAAAGTTTCACTCAATAAAGTACGCTCAAGGGTTAGTATTCCTAATATTTCTGCTACGGGCAATGATTTACTAGAAGCGATTTACCGCGAGCGCCGCCTTGAATTAGGATTGGAAGCACACCGCTTTTTCGATCTAGTACGTACAGGAAAAGCACCACAAGTGCTTGGTAGTCTTGGTTTTAAGGCTGGTACACATGAACTTTTCCCAATACCACAATCTCAAATTTTGGCCACTAACGGAGCACTTCGCCAAAATCCAGGATATTAATTCATTAGCATGAATTCATTTTTAAAAAATAAAACAATGGAGAAAAAAATATTTTTATTCGTCGCTTTAGTTGTCGCAGTATTGGCTGGATGCTACCCAGATCGCGATGATGACAACCAACTCCCCGATGCACCCGGTGCACCTCAATTCAGCGTTGAAATGGTGGCTGGCGATTCTAACCGAATGATAATCAAAGATTTATCAAGCGGAAGTTTTCAGCGATTGTGGGATTTGCCGGGTGGAACACCTAAAAACTCTACCAAAGCCATCGATACGATTGCTTACAGCAAAAAAGGGTTTTATAATATCACATTATATGTCTCTAAGGAAGATGGCAGCGGTTCTCCTTCTGCTAGCAAGAAGATTGAAATCCTAAAAGATGCGACCCTTGCTTGTAACCCTAAATTTGGATTACTCACCGGAGATTGTAATCCTCAAGGCAAATGCTGGACACTCTCGCGAGCGCCAGGTGCTGTTAAGGTAGGCCCAGGTTACGACGATTTTTCGTGGTTTGCCTCAGCTGCGGATGGTCTGCAAAACGAGCAGTATGATGATACCTATTGTTTCACTTTCGAAAACCTTGTTTTCCAATATAAAAACAACAACGCTACTGTAAATCCGTGGAATGGCTACCAAGCAGAAGCGTATGATCCAGGTATCAGTGAATTTGTGTTTTTGGAAGGAACTGGCATCAATGGACGGGATCAAATTCTGCTCCCAGACGATCAGTTTATGGGGGTTTGGGATTGTGATAACCTGATGGACGTTGTTAAACTGACTGAAACAGAATTAATTGTTCGCGGTCGCCAACGTATGCAAAACGGAACCCCAAATCCTCAAGGATGGTTTGAATTAACATTCGTACCACAATAATCCTATCGTTCTTTGTTCAACGCTTCATTTATGAGTAAATGTTTTTTATACCTAGCATTGTTTTTAGGATTAAGTACAATCATTGCTAGTTGTGCCCTAAATAAAGGTAAAACGGCTAAAATGCAACTGGTTTGGTCAGATGAGTTCAATTATTCAGGACTGCCAGATACCACTAAATGGAGCTACGATATGGGTGATGGTTGTCCAAATACATGTGGTTGGGGTAATAATGAATTGCAACTCTATTCGGGACGCCGTTCAGAAAATGCCCGTGTAAAAGATGGACATCTTATCATTGAAGCGCGTAAGGAAACTAAAGGTAAATTTGCATATACTTCTGCTCGGATGGTCACTAGACAAAAAGGAGATTGGACGTATGGAAAAATAGACGTGCGGGCCAAACTCCCCAAAGGAAGGGGGATTTGGCCCGCCATTTGGATGCTACCTACCGATTGGGCTTATGGCGGCTGGCCCGCAAGTGGCGAAATCGATATCATGGAATATGTAGGCTATTTACCCGATAGTCTATATGGCTCGGTGCATACCAAACTATTTAACCATATTCAAGGCACACAAGTTACGGCTGGTATCATGTCCAAAACCCTGAATACTGATTTTCACAACTACGGAATTGAATGGAATGCAGAAAAAATAGACTTTTATTTTGACGGTAATAAGTATCTTACTTTCAATAATAAACAGCAGGGTTCTGAAGCATGGCCATTTGACCGTAGTTTTCACCTCATCTTAAATGTTGCAGTAGGTGGCAATTGGGGCGGAAAAATGGGCGTGGACAACACCATTTTCCCACAAGAGATGCAGGTGGACTATGTTCGGGTTTACCAATAAATAAATTCAAATCAATACACATTATAAATAAATATCAAAATGCTTACAATTATAAATAAAAAACTAGTTTTGGGTCTTGCGCTCATCACTGTTGGTTTTCTTGGCTGTGTTCAAGAAGATGATGGCATACCAAGCGATCTTAACCTTCCGGTGATCAGCATGTCTGATCTAACCATAGAAGAAGGTGATATAGACCAAACAATACAATTGGAACTGACACTAACTGGTGAAAACAAAACCAATGTGGTGGTCAAACTTGCGGCAATTTCCGAATCGGCTATTGCGGATGTCGATTTTGTAGTCTTAAACGGTGGTCAGATTATTTTCACACCAGAAGAAACAAAAAAGATCATCGAAATAAAGATTGTTGGTGACGAACTTAGGGAAACAAAAGAAACTTTCCAAGTTAAACTGTTTAATCCCATCAATGCAACGATTGGAAAAGACTTAATTACAATCACTATTGAGGATGATGACAATAGCGCAAGTGGCGTGGTTATCCCTTCTGGAGGTTATACAACCCCATTGATTTATCCCGGTTATAATTTGGTTTGGGCGGATGAATTTGATGGCACCGAATTAAATAAAGCAGATTGGACTTTTGAACTGGGCGATGGTTGTCCAAACCTTTGTGGTTGGGGTAATGACGAAAAGCAATATTACCGAGAAGACAATACCTCCATTGTTAACGGTAACTTAGTGATTACTGCAAAAAAGCAAAAATTTGGTACAAGGGATTACACTTCATCGCGCTTGATTACCAAGGGAAAAAAACAATTTAAGTATGGACGTATTGATATTCGCGCAGCACTTCCAGAAGGTAAAGGGCTTTGGCCTGCACTTTGGATGTTAGGTTCTAATATCGATGCTGTTTCTTGGCCTGCTTGTGGTGAAATTGATATTATGGAATTGGCTGGTGATAAACCAAACAGAGTGGTAGGAACGGTACATTTTGGTCCTGATTTCAGCCAACGCCAATATATTTCAGCGGAGAAATACCTCACTGGAAATGCTAATTTTCAAGATGAATTTCATGTATTTTCACTCAATTGGGTAGCCGATAAGATCGAGTTTTTGGTGGATAATGAAGTTTATCATACGATCACGCCTGCCTCTTTGAACGGAGTGGCGTACCCATTCAATAGAAACTTTTTCTTTATATTTAATGTGGCAGTTGGCGGTACTTTCCCTGGTGATCCTAACAATACTACACCCTTTCCTCAGAGTATGATTGTTGATTATGTAAGGGTATTTCAATAATAAATAAGTTTATCACACAAAAAAAAGCGATTACATAGGGCATTCCTACGTAATCGCTTTTTTTTGTAATAAACTGTACTCTAAATTAATTATCCTTTAAAATAAGGAGCACTCAATTTACCGCCACCTCTAATGGTTTCTAAACGGCTTTTGAACTCCTTCATCAATTCCAATTCTTCTTTGCGCGCAAAGATCTCGGATAAGGCGATCAGAGTGTTCGTGTCATTCGGGTCAAGATTTTCTGCTTTTTTAAAGAAAGGTAATGCTTGATCGAACAAGGCATTGATCTGGTCCTTTAACGCATTGTACTTTTTCATACCGGCATTAGAAAAATCTTCTGGCATAGCATTGAGTTCCTGTGTTAATAAGGCTGCCTTATTGTAGTATAACGCTCCAGTAGAATACACTGATGTGGCGTTTTTCGGATCAAGTTCAGATGCTTCAGCGTAGTATTTAGTCGCTAATTCAAAGTATTCTTTAGACTTTGCCTCGTTTTTGGCTGTTAATTCGCGCTGGTATAGGTTATCATACACATTACCAAGTGTTACATAAAGGCTCACATTTTTAGGTTCTTTTGCAATAGCGGCTTTCAAACTACCTGTCAATTCATCTAATTTGCCTTTGGCCAAAAATGTATTGATCTCATCAAACAACAGCGAAGCATCTTCAGGGCGTGCTTTACGACCCGCTTTGAGGTATGCTTCCGCCCCTACAGTATCCTTTAAGGCTAATTTAGCACGGTACATACCACTATAAATTTCTGCTTTAGTGGTATCTTTATCTGCTTTGTAAATGGACTCGTATAATTTGAGTGCTTCCTCGTTCTTATTGGCAAGTCCTGCTGCCAAAGCGGTGATATACACCTGATTAGCCACTTTGCCTTTGTCATCCAACGCGCTTTTTTTGCCGTCAGCCGTAAGGATTTCGTGGCTTAATAAAGCGGCATTAAAAGCATCATACGCTTTATCGTACTCTGCTTTATCAAATTTAGCCACACCAATATTGATCATACTGGCTTGTACGGCTGCAATCCCTTTCAAAGCATCGCCTTTTTGGTATTTTTTTACATCAGGAATAGCCAAAGCCATTTTATAGGCTTCAAATGCTACCAAAGCGTCGTTATCGCCGGAGTAGGCCATTTTTTTTGTTAGCATGCTTTGTGTTTCATCCTTGACCAAGATAGTAGCATAGATATCGCCTCTTGTAATACACGCCGTAGCAGATGCTTTTGCGTCTTCAAATTTGAAGGCTTCATCAATTTTGGATTTAGCTTCTGCCAATTTATCGCCGTT
The DNA here is from genome assembly GCA_041160955.1 of Bacteroidota bacterium. Classification (GTDB taxonomy): domain Bacteria; phylum Bacteroidota; class Bacteroidia; order Chitinophagales; family Saprospiraceae; genus M3007. Next base: position 17,985 of record JBEAVK010000060.1, on the reverse strand, counting down.
GTTAGTCGGGTCAATATTGTAGCTAGTGAGTGCTTTACCAGCACTTTTTGCCAATTTGGCACCTTCTTCTTGTGCATTGGCGATGGAAATAGAGCATAAAAGGGCTGCAAGAGCAACAAGCGTTTTTTTCATGTTAATCGAAAAAAAGATTGGTTTAAATATGAATGCCTTAAAATCAAAATTGATATTAAGGCTTGTGTACATTATAGACGCAACTTAGCCTGAAAAATTATTAACAGGTAGTTAATGACTAAAAAACAGGTTAATTTGATCTATGCCGCAAAGTTCTGCTTTATCTTGCTAAAGATTGTCGCATTTTACAATAAATTTGCGCCAGTATTGCATTTTTTTATGGAACAGACACTTCAGAATACAAAATTAGGGCTAAAATTGCCCACAGACCCTCGGTGGGTGGACTTAGCATCGTTTGATTTGGGTGAAATATTGACCGATCACGCCTATTGCGAACAAAAAGCAGCCACCTCAATTATCTCTTTGATACAATCTTATCCAGAACGAGAAACCCTCGTGGAGGAACTTGCGCCCATCGTAACCGAAGAATGGGGGCATTTTAGAATGGTATTACAAGAACTAAAAAAACGAAACCTGAAACTGGGTAGCCAGCGGAAAGATGAGTATGTCAATGAACTTTTAAAATTCCAACAAAAAGGGTTATCCAAAGAAGATGCCTTGCTAGAGAAACTCCTAACTTGCGCCTTAATTGAAGCGAGGAGTTGTGAGCGATTCCGACTGCTTTCTCTTTTTTGTTCTGATGAAGATCTAAGGACTTGGTACCATAAGTTTATGGTCGCAGAGGCACTTCATTACAAACTGTTTCTTCGTTTAGCAGAAGAATATTTTGATAAAGAAAAAACACGCGCTCGTTGGCAAGCATATTTGGCTTACGAAGCGGGTATCATGGAGCGACTCGAGGCAAGGGGAGATCGGATGCACTAAAGTGTTATACACAGTGCTTGCAAAGCATCACCTTGAACACTCAAAAACGTTTCTTAAAGAAATAATTATACCAGTAAAATGAAATTTTTTTCAATTATTGCGAGCATCGCGCTCCTTTTTTCTGCTTGTAGCACCTCTAAAGATGCTCGTAACCTAAAGCACGCGCACCAAATATTAAAAGAAACGCCGATTGTGGATACACATATCGACTTCCCTTGGAGTCTGGTGGAACACAAAGAATGGTTTAAGCCTGGTTATACTAATTTGGCATTGAAGCATCCCGTAGGCGAATTTGACCGAGAACGGGCAATCAAGGGCGGTTTATATGGCGCATTTATGTCCATTTATATCCCTTCTTCGTATCAAAAAGAAAAAGGTAGGTCGCGCGAGGTAGCTGACTCCTTGATTCTGGCGGTTGAGCAAATAGCGGCAGCACATCCATCCCAATTCGCAATGGCGCATCATGCCGATGATATTGTCAAAAACTTTAAAAAAGGTATTATTTCTCTACCAATGGGTATGGAAAATGGCTCCCCAATTGAAAAAATAGCCGATGTGGCCTATTTTCACAAAAAAGGTATTCGCTATGTTACCCTAACACATGCCAGGGATAACCAAATTTGCGATTCTTCCTACGATACATTACAAACCAACGGTGGATTAAGCCCTTTCGGCAAAGATGTGGTAAAAGAAATGAACCGCGTAGGTATTATGGTGGACGTTAGCCATTTATCTGATAAGTCCATTGTAGATATACTCAAAATTGCAAAAAAACCTTTGGTGGCCTCGCATAGTGGTTGTCGGCATTATATACCGGGTTTTATAAGGAATTTACCTGATTCACTCATTATTGCTATTGCCAAAGGAAATGGTGTGGTGCAAGTGCCTTTTAGCCATTATTTTCTTACTACCGATGCACGTGAAAAGTTTAGTAAAGCATCTGAGGAGATGGGAAAACAGGGATTGGACGAAAAAACACCAGAAGCCCGATATTTTATGAACAAGAAACTGTTGCAAATGGGCGTTTCTGCAAAAACAGTAGCCGATCAAATTGACTATATCCGTAAACTTGTGGGTATCGAATATGTAGGTATAGGCTCTGATTTTGATGGAGTGGGTTTGGCTTTACCTCCCGATCTGGCAGATGTATCCATGTACCCTAACTTGTTGGCTGAATTAATACGCAGAGGTTATTCCGATAGTGAGATACGGAAAGTTTGCTCCGAAAACTTATTGCGGGTTTGGAAAGCCAATGAATAGTTTATGAGCCATTTTTATACAATCATTTTAAAATTTATACAACTATGAAAAATTTAATTATTGTGGCCTTTGTATTAGCCATCGCTTATTTAGGTAAAAATGCTTATGATACTGCACGATATGCCATTACAGAAATTACTGGAACCGGTGCAACAACAGAAGACATAAGAGATTTATCTGCTTTCACAGGGGTGGTCTCTTATATTGCGGGTGATATAGAATGGAAGGCTGGCGAAAAATACGCGGTACAGGTATTCGCACCTTCGGATATTCTTCCTTATTTGACCACTCACGTAGATGGTGATATTTTAAGAATCAAGACTTCCCAGAAAGTAAAATACCAATCAAAAGTAAAAATTGTGGTTACGTCTCCAGAATTACAACTTATTGATATGAATGGAAGCGGTAATTTCATGGCATCGTCGAGCATTAATAGTCGTATTTTGAAAATTGACTTGTCCGGTTCAGGCCAAGTTGATATCCAAAATATGGATGTGGGCGACCTTAGGGCAACCTTGAGTGGTAGTGGTAATATAGATTTGGGAGGTAGGGCAAAACAGGCCAGTCTTACGTTGACTGGAAGTGGTAATTTTGATGCCAAAAACCTGAATGCTGAAAATGCGAAAGTTGATATATCAGGAAGTGGTAATGCTTCTTGTGGTGTAGAAAAATCACTGAATGCTGATATTTCTGGTAGTGGAAATATTCGATATATCGGTAATCCTCAAGTGAATGTGAGCAAAAGCGGGTCTGGTACTGTAGAAAAAGATTAATAGACACGTAATGCTGTATAATGTCTAATATACCCATTTTTTACTACAAAAATGTACAAGCGTCCTTAGATTTCTGAACGCTTATACATTTTTGTAGTAAACTTGTTGCAGTCAACTATACCCTTTCAATGACCAAAGCCGTAGCACCGCCGCCGCCATTGCAAATAGCAGCAAGTCCAAGTGTACCATCTTTATGGTGGAGTACATTATTGAGTGTTGTAACGATCCTTGCACCCGAAGCACCAAGTGGATGCCCAAGTGCCACAGCGCCACCAAAAACATTGGTTTGTTCGTGGCTAATACCAATGACCTGTTCAAAAGCCATAGTAACTACCGCGAAGGCTTCATTTACTTCATAAAAATCAATATCACTCTTTTCTACTCCGGCCATTTTCATAGCCTTTGGCGCAGCAATTGTTGGCGTAGTCGTGAACCATTCCGGTGCTTGCTCCGCATCTGCAAAACCGCGAATCAGCGCAACCGGTTTCAATCCATATTTTTTCACAGCAGCCTCACTCGCCAAAATCAAGGCAGCAGCACCGTCATTAATGGTGCTGGCATTGGCTGCGGTAACCGTTCCATCTGGCGAAAAAGCAGGACGAAGACCGGGAATTTTATCAAACTGCACTTTTTTGTATTCTTCATCGGCAATCAACAAAACAGGGTCTCCTTTACGCTGCGGAATAGCCACGGGTACTATTTCGGCAGCAAAGAAACCCGCATCTGTGGCCGCCGCAGCTCGTGTATAGGAATCTATCGCAAAAGCATCTTGTGCTTCGCGGGTAATTCCGTACTTGGTAGCCGTTTGATCTGCACAGAATCCCATCGCCTTTTGGTTATAAACATCCGTAAGGCCATCCTTGGATAAGCCGTCTATCATTTCGGCGTTACCAAATTTGTATCCCCAACGTGCATTCGGAATATAATATGGAATTTGAGACATGCTCTCCATGCCACCGGCCACAACTATATCATTTTGGCCGAGCATAATACTTTGTGCGCCTAAAGTGATTGCCTTGATGCCAGAGGCACATACCTTATTAATAGTGGTGCAGGGAACAGTGACTGGTAATCCAGCGAAAATTGCGGCTTGGCGGGCTGGTGCTTGGCCTAAATTGGCGCTAACTACATTACCCATAATAACTTCATCTACTAAATCTGGCGCAACTCCGGCTTTTTCTAATGCGCCTTTGATCGCCGCTGCGCCCAAATGTGTAGCTGAAACGCCTGCTAAGCTGCCTCCAAAACTACCTATTGGTGTACGAACAGCGGATACAATATATACTTTTTGCATGATGGTGGTGTATGGTTAGAGAAATAAGGCACAAAATTACGGAAAATTGCCATTCTAAAATCAAAATCTTGTTTGGTAAAAGTTAAATATTTTTTTGTAAAATTTTCCAAATGAAATTTCCCCTATCCGCTTGTTGCAAAGATTAAAACGGTTCAAAATATATTGTCTAAAATGTGGCGGAGTAAACAAATAAACCTGAACTTTGCATTATAATTAACGATTTTTATTTCTCTAAAATTACAATATAAGATATGACAAATGTTACTTTCGATGTGATTACCCCACGTGATGCCTATGCTGCTTATGTAATGGGTAGTACTTTGGTAGATGTTCGCACTACGGCTGAAATAGAAAATAAGGCTATAGCACTAAGAAACTTAAAGAAAATTCCGTTTGAAGAATTAGCACAACGTGTAAATGAGATCCCTTCAAACCGCCAAGTAGTACTTTTTTCCCGTGTTGGAGTAAAAGGAAAAGAGGCGGCAAAAATATTGGCAAAGCATGGTTACGATAATGTGGCGATGGTAGATGGCGGTATTACCGCTTGGGAGGAATATGGTTTGCCTATTAAGTAGTTATATGATTTAACTACTTTAAAAATACGTCATACGAGGACTGTAAACTATAGATTGTTAAAAATCCGCTTTTGGCGTAAGCTGTAAGCGGATTTACTTTTTTATTACTCTTCCAATAATGGCATAATCACTTCTACTCTAGTCCCATTTTGCCCTGCCGGCTCCAATTCGCTCCTATCAACTATTGTCACATAGTGCCCTAGGGCATTTCCGTGCAGTAAGCCCAGTCTTTCGCGGGTAATATCCATACCCCTTGAACGGTGGGTTTGATGTTCGCTTTTATGCGAGTCCTGTTTGGCTTTTCCGGTATTCACCCCTACCCCATCGTCTTCAATGATACAGATCAAGGTTTTCTCATCACTGGAAAGTTTGAATTCTACCGTAAGTAATCCAGCTTGTTTTGGCCGCAGACCATGTTCGATGGCGTTTTCAACAAAAGGCTGGATGATCATTGCAGGGATCAATAATTCGCTAGCATCGGCAGTAGTGGGTGGACGTACGATATACTCCAGTTTATCGCGAAAACGTAGTTTTTTGTTGATTTCTAGGTATTTTTCTATAAAATTAATTTCATCATCGAGCGGCACTTCTTCCAAATCAGAGTATTCAAGTGTTTGTCGCATAAATTTTGCAAACCTAGCCAAATACGTGGTGGCCTCTGTTCCCCTCCCCGATGTGATAAAGCCTTGTATTGCATTTAAGGCGTTAAACAAAAAATGAGGGTTCATTTGAGCCCTAAGCGCCTTAGATTGTAACCCCGAAACACGCATTCGTGCAAACTGTGCCTCCTGCCGGATGCGTTCTAATTCGTAGCGAATATTTATTTCTTGTTGATCATTTTGTCGAAGTTGGATAAAGTACCGTTCAGTCAAATCGCTGACCCGTTTTTGCCACTCTAATGCCCGGTCAAAGACATTCACTCTGGCATAAAAATCGGACAATTCCATACATGAGCGGCGTAATTGATACAGATCATTGCCTTTAATCCCTTCTTCGTAAGAGGAAAGTAAATAATCCTCTTGCCCTGCGGTGTCCCCTATTCTCCGACACAGATCAGCGTGCCACCATTGTGCTTTTGCTAAATTATCGTAATCAGAAGGTTTGCTGGGATGTGCAAAAAATGCGGCTCCTTTCTCAAAATTAGACTTGGCTAGTTCATATTGAGCCTCCATTAAAGCAACAATACCTAAATTGGTAAAAGTACTTGCTTTCAATTCTCCTTCAGAGTCTCCCGCTACATTTAACGATTTATGAAGGTATATTTTAGCATCGGAATAATTAGTCAATACCATAGAAACCCTGCCCGCATTCAAGTAATGCCAACCCAAACGAGGCCATAATTTGTATTCTTCAATAATTGGTAAAACCCGCGTATATGCTTCGATACTATTTTGGGGTTCTTGCAAATATTCAAATAATTCACCAAGACTACTCATTACTAATGTATGAATATGCCTGTCTTTTAGTTCCGACAATGCATTGAGGTCTGTAAAGCATTTATCGGCCTCTAAAAGATATTCTTGGGCTTCGCGCATGTTTTTCAAGCGCAAGTGCAACACACCTTCTCTTGCGAGTGCATGCGCATGAAAATGCTCATTATGCTTTTTTTTAAGGAATTTTTTAGCACGATCAATGGCAGCCTGCGCTTCTTTCCATTTGCGTTGATTAATATAAACAGCCGAAGCATCGAGCCAAATATTGGCCAAAGGTACTGTTTGCGTCATCGTATATAATGGCTTTGCTTGATCTAGCAATGCCAATGCTTTGTCGTATTCGTAGGATTGATTGGCCAAAAATGCTGCGGCTTGGTAATACGCAACTTTTGACTGATTGGAAGAGCGCGCTGTTATTTGCCCCTCAATTTCCCGAAGAGCGATATAGGCTTTTTTTTCGTCGTTAAAAATAGCCGTGGATAATATGAGTAAATCTTCCTGCATTAGCGTAAACGCATGATATTTCCTTGGTGATAACAGGAGCGGCAACGCGGTTCGTATTGCTCTTTTTCGCCCAATAGCAATACTTCATCACCCTGCGCCAAACGATACGAATGGGTGGCTAAATTGCCGCAATGCACACAAATTGCATGTACTTTGGTCACATATTCGGCAATCGCCAACAACGAAGGCATTGGCCCAAAGGGCACACCACGATAATCCATATCCAGACCTGCAATAATGACACGTATGCCACGTAAAGCGAGTTCTTGGCATACATCGGGAAGGTTCATGTCAAAAAATTGTGCTTCGTCTATGCCCACAACAGTTGTTCCTGCTGCTATATCCAACAAACGCGATGAATCGGAGACTGGCGTGGCTAATACCGATGTAGAATCATGCGAAACCACAGAGGCTTCATCATAACGGGTATCGACTTTGGGTTTAAAGACCTCAACACCCATATCTGCTATTTTTGCACGCTTGAGGCGGCGGATTAATTCTTCCGTTTTGCCCGAAAACATACAGCCGCAAACGACTTCTATCCAGCCAGAACGCTGACCCTTAAAATGTGGTTCTAAAAACATGCTTGACGACGTATAAATGCCATAGAACGAGTACATGTTCCTAATGGCGTACTTAAGGTGCAAAGGTTTCATTTTTTTTGGAAATATCGGGTATCTTTGCGCGGATAAATGGATTTTACCAATGAATTAATAACGTAAAAAATGATAGACAGACCAAATATTCTTGTCGTTTGTGGCAAAAACAAAAAGCGCAGCAAAACGGCAGAACAAATCTTCAAAAAAGATCCACGTTTTTATATTCGCTCGGTTGGGCTTAGCACCAAAAGCGAAAGGAAAATATCGGAAAATGACCTAAACTGGGCTGATTTGGTGTTTGTGATGGAACAGGATCACTTATTGAAAATCAAAGACCTTTTTGATTATCTTGATCTACCCGAAATTGAAGTGCTCGATATTGAAGACGAATATGAGTATATGGATGAGGATCTTGTTGAAATTTTGACCGACCGAATCAACGATACCCTTGAATATTTACTTGGTATTTAACATATGAACGAACAGTTACACCACGACTTACTCCATCTGGAAGCAATACTCGAAAAAGCAAAAGAGCAAGGATTCAGTTTTTTAAATCAATTGGATACGCGCCCTACTTCTACCACAAATACAGTAGTGTCTGCGCCAAATTTAGGCGAAAATGGTATTGGAGCGTTGGAGGCATTGCGCCAATTTCACGACCGCTTCGATCCTATTATAGTGGGTTCCACTGGGCCTCGTTATTGGGGATTTGTCACCGGCGGTGCAACTCCTGCATCTATTGTAGGCGATTGGTTATCAAGCGTTTATGACCAAAATACGCAATCGCTCAAAGGTTATGGCGATATTTCAGCCAATATTGAAATGGAAACGATCTCATTGTTGCTCGATTTATTTGAATTACCCAATACGTTTTTAGGTGGTTTTGTGACAGGAGCAACCATGTCCAATTTTTCGTGTTTGGCAGTTGCCCGTCAGTGGTTGGGCAACGTACTCGGTAAAGATATTGCAAAAGATGGTGTTGATATAAAAATACCAGTACTTTCTGCTATGCCACATTCTTCGGCAGTAAAATCATTGGCGATGTTGGGGATGGGCAGCAAAAATATCACCATTATAAAAACAATGGAAGGCAATCGGGAGGCGATGGATATGCTCGATCTTGAACATCAAATTCAAGCATTGGAAGGCCAACCATTTATCCTTATTTCAAGCGCAGGAACGGTCAATACGACTGATTTTGATGATTTTGTTGCCATTCAGCACTTAAAAACAAAATACCAGTTTTGGTGGCATATTGATGCAGCCTTTGGCGGTTTTGCGGTTTGTTCACCAGAACATAAGCATCAAGTCCAAGGTTGGGAAGGTGCGGATAGCATTACCATTGATTGCCATAAATGGCTCAATGTGCCTTATGATAGTGCCTTTTACTTGATAAAAGAGCAGCATAAAATGCAGCAAGTAGCGACTTTTCAGAATTCAAATGCGCCGTATTTGGGTGATCCATTGGAGCAATTTAGTTATTTGAATTTTTTACCCGAAAACTCAAGAAGATTGCGCGCCTTACCAGTTTGGTTTACGCTCTGTGCTTATGGGAAAAGCGGGTATAGGGATATTGTAGAAAATAGTATTGCAATGGCGCAATTATTTGGGCAATTTGTGGAGCAAAGTGCTGATTTTGAATTACTTGCGCCGGTTCGGTTAAATAATGTTTGCTTCACATTGAAAGGATTGGAAAAACAAGAACTTGTATCCGATTTTTTGGGAAAACTCAATACCGCAGGACGTGTATTTATGACCCCAACGGTCTATAAAGGCAAAAAGGGGATTCGCGCAGCCTTTGTCAATTGGCGAACAACAAAGGAAGATGTGCAAATTGCTATTGAAGAGGTGAAAAGGTTAGTTTAGTCCTTACCCGAAAATTAAAAAATAAATCATATCAGTTTTCAAAGTAAACAGTAATAATATGCGATATTTAATAATATTATGTTCCTTTTTGCTCCACTCTTGCTTGGCTTTGGGCCAACACACCCCGTTTTGGGCAGATATTGAGGCATTTAAGGCACAAGATTCAATTCAAATGCCAGCGCAGCAACAAATTCTTTTTGTCGGTAGTTCTTCCTTTACCTATTGGAAAGATGTACAATCCTATTTTCCGAGTTTTCCTATTATCAATCGGGGGTTTGGAGGTTCGTCATTAACCGATGTAATTAGATACGAAAAGGAGGTTATTTTTAAGTATCGTCCAAAGCAAATTGTGATTTACTGCGGTGAAAACGACCTTGCAGGCGATAGCACAGTGACGGGTCAAATTGTTTTTGGACGATTTCAAACCTTATTTAAAGATATTAGAACATCCTTGCCAAATGTCCCAGTTGTTTATGTTTCCATGAAGCCCAGTCCAAGCAGGATGCACTTGTTGGGTAAAATGCAAGAAGGAAACACATTGATAAAAACATATTTAAGCCAGCAAAAAAATGCGATATTTGCCGATGTTTATCACCGGATGCTGAATACTGATGGCCAACCAGAAGTAAGTTTGTTTTTGGGGGACATGCTGCACATGAACGCCAAGGGGTATAAAATTTGGCAAGACGTTTTGGAAGACTACTTAATACGTTAAACACCTATCATTTATGAATAAATATCTATCATCAAATCCATTTAATTCTGATATAGTACTCGCCGTTGTTCGGGTGGTAACCGGTCTGTTTATGGCGATTCACGGCTGGGAAGTTTTTGATGCCGCTAAAATAAACGAATATGCCCTGTGGGATACTTTTAAACCCGGAACTGGTCTATTTATGGCCTATTTGGGCAAAGGCGCGGAGTTTTTGAGCGGCATTTTATTGATTTTGGGGCTATTTACAAGAATAGCCGCCATGATTATGCTTTTTACCATGGCCTATATTTCTTTTTTTATAGGCCATGGTAAAGTTTGGTACGAAGACCAGCACCCATTTATGTTTGTGTTAATTGCATTAATTTATGTGGTTGTGGGTGGCGGAAAATGGAGTTTAGATCGAAAATTCTTTGATTAAGTATGTCCAACTTAATACCTCAAAATTAGCGTACCAGTGCCACATCACCACGATAAATAGCCACAAACCCATCTTTAAAAACGACCTCTGCAATATAGCCATAGACCCCGGCAGGTGCCAATCTCGACCTGATGCGGCCATCCCAATAGATGCCTTGATCGCCCTTTGAAATATCAGTTCGGTCGTGTACTTTTTGTCCCCACCGATCAAAAATCTGAAAGGTTTTGAAGCGTACTACATCATCTCCACCAAACGGCCCAAACTGGTTATTGGCGGATTCCTCCGGTGTGGGTGAAAATATATTTGGGATATAGATATTCCTAGTTGCATCCACCAAAATAGTTCTCTGATCGGAGGCACTACAGCCATTGGAATCTGCAATTTCTAGCGTATAAACAAAAGACCTGATGGGCATTGATAAACAACCCTTACAATTCACGGTATCGCCCATATCTGGTATTTTTAAGTTCCAGCGCGCTATTCTTTCCGGGTAATTGACATGAAAAGAATCCCAAAGCACCAACATATTACCTAGTCCGATCACAGTATCTTGCTCTAATTGTACCAATAGTTCGTTGGGTTGCTCCAAAACCAACACCGAGTCCCACTCGCAGCCTACTGCGTCTTGTATCCGCAATTCATAAGCACCAGCACGTAAGTCATTCACAATATTATAACTTGTAAATGGTTGATCGTCAATAGAAAAAAGGAATGGTGGTGTGCCTGCCTGAACATTATTAATAGCAATACCGCCATTTTTTTCATTAAAACACTTGATATGTTTCAGTGTAATATCGGCGTTTGATGGTAAAATCGGTGGTACTACCCTAATATCAACCGTTGAAGTACAACCCGTTAAACGATCCGTAACTAAAAGATTATACTGACCAATACTATCCACCAGTAATTTTAATCCTTGTGTACTGCTTACAATACTGCCAACGCTATCCGTCAAAGACCAAGCAAAGTCAACATTGGCCAATGGTGTCACTGTTACATTAATAGGAATAGCGCCGTCGCTACAAGGCAAGGAGACCAGTGTATCTGCTACGATCACTGGACGTGCTGAGTCATCCAGCACCGTGACAGGCAGGGATGCCGAACAAGGAGGATTTACCGCACAGGTATTGGCGGCTTGCACACAAATTGAGCCACTCTGTGTGCCAATCGTCACATCTACGGCGAGTCCTGCTGCTCCTATTATCGTTGCTGGCGATGGTAGGCTATCAAACAGCGTACCCGGTGGCCCTGTCCAAATGTAAGCGCCTGCTCCTGAAACAGGCTGTACAATAAATTCGGCAGTGGTATTAGGGCACATGGCTGATGGGCCAGTCAATAAGGATACCACCGATAAGGGGGGCTCAAAAACGGCTTGTGGTGGCTCTACCGATACCGTAAACTGGCATTGATCGCCCGCATAACCATCTACCAATAAATAATAATTTGCCCCTACGAGCATAGGCACTGTAATGGACACAGGCAAGTTGCCGCCATCCATTTCGCCTTTATCACAAGCCAAAGGAGGCAGTTGACAATCATTGTATAATGCCACTTGGACACCATTTCCATTGACGCAATTGGAGGGTGTAATTTTGAAGGTGGCCTCCGCCGCACCGGCAATAAATCCTAGCCATTGCACATTTTCTACTGTACCACAAAATTCCGGGGCTACGCCAGAGGGGTATCCTTCTGTCGAACCCGAAAAGCCGTTAAAATTACAAGAAATACACGTAATATCACAAGCAATTGCAGAAGCAGTACCATTACAAGAGGCTGGTAATTGGGCAACTAATTGGCCAAAGGAAAGGACTAAAAAAAGGGATAAAATATATAAACGCATTGTTTTTGATTATTTATGATATTTTCAACTGATTCGTTATTTTAAATATCGAACCTAATCCCCGTTCAAGCGTCTTGAAAAGGATTTAATTGGGCTAAATGAAAATAACAAATCAGTCGAAAAAATGAAACAAACAGGTGATAACCTTGGCTATACCGCATAAAACCGCTAAAACTTAACGATTTTTGCCGTTTCGCCTCGTCCGGTCATGCCATGCTCCAAGCGTACAAAATAAGTAGCAGGCGGTAAATCATTTATTTGGACATAGAACAAGTTGTTACCCGGTCTGATCTCCACATTTTTACCAAAAACCAAACGACCACCCAAACTGTGCACCGTTAGTCTTGCCGCATAACTAAGATCTGTTCGGAATGCTACTTCGATATGTGTCGTAGCAGGATTGGGTGATACTACTAATGATCGCGATAATGGCGTGGCCTCCCAAGATGGCACAGTACCGAGATAACAATCTGGATTGACAACAAATGTGCTATCAATAATGGGTAACTTAGCATAAGAATCGAACATGGCTTCATTCATCACTGTTTCGTTGCCACCCAACCAATCCTGTACTAAAGTACCAAATACCTGACGGTAATCAAATTGCTGCCCCTGTACTTGGTTGTCATTAGACAAGTTGCCTAGATCCACATTAGTGCCCTTTACGCCTGCGCTCGCGGGTTTTCCAATGATAAACATAGGTGCCAATGTACCATGATCAGTACCTGCTGCGCCGTTCTCCTTTGCACAACGCCCAAATTCAGAAAAGGTACAGGCCAATACTTTATCATCCAGTTCCAGCCCTTTTAGGTCGGTCATAAAGGAACGAAGGCTATCGGAAAGCGTTTTTAGCAACCCTGCGTGTCCTCCGGTAAGAATTGTACCTTCTGGTGGTATTTGCCGTCCATGTGTATCAAAACCACCCATAGAACACAGGTAAATTTTGGTTTTGCAACCTCCTTTTATCAAGCGAGCAATGGTTTTTAATTGAAAAGCAAAACCATTCGGCGGGTAAACAGCCGATGAATTGGTGCCAGCCATAAACGCTTGAGTAATGTACTCCGAGTACTGATCTACACTTTCCTCTACACCAAGAATATACTTTATTTCTTCTCCATACTCCGATGCTGGAATATTGAGCAATGGCGCACCACCAATCGTTTGTACCAAAGAGTAAAATCCATCAGGATCTTGTCCGTAAAGATTGATCACATTCTGGTGTTCGGTCTCGGTATGAAAACCCAAAGACGGATTTGGGTCTCCTACCTGAATACCCAGTGGATACAACATATCGGGAATCGGCGTTCCCATTACATCGGGGAACATTGCCTGGAGTGCTCTACCGGGCCATCCTGTTTTAATATTGAAGTTTTCGGGTGTACCATCGCCACCAGAAAGCCAAAGATCGGTGCCTTTAAAATGCGAACCATTAATATTTTCGTACCCAACACCTTGTACGATACTCAATAAACCCTCATCGTACAAGGACTTAAAACCAGTCATTACCGGATGCAAACCTATTTTATCGGCATTGGACAATGAATTATCCAAGTTAATATACTTCTCAGGGCCTGAATCAGGCACTTTGATTTCAGGGCGCAACGAGGCGTAATCATCGTATTGGTTAATTGGAATTAAAGTATTGATACCATCATTGCCTCCTTTGAGTTGGATAAGGATTAATACGCGATCTTCCACTTCCTCACAATTAGCGAGGGTACGTGCGATACGGGTATTGGCAAATGGCTTCATTGGGAATCCGTTGACCATCATGGTACTGAGTCCCGCTATTTTGAAAAAATTTCTTCTTTGCATGGTTTGTAGTTTTACGCGTTTTTAGAATAATTGGTATTCGGGTGCATACATAATGGCATTGAGCAATCGGCGCAACGGGATCGATACTTCTGTATCATCACCTGTTGCGACATAGTTGTCCCATTCATACGTCCAGTCTCCCGGTGGCAAACCATTGAGGAATACCACATCTAAAAAGTGGATAAAGCGGTCAGTATCAGGCTCTTCTGGAAATAAGTAGATGAGTAATTCCTGTACCAAAACATAAGAATCGGAGGGCGTGCTGATATTGCCACTGTCCTTGATCCATTTTGCAAAGTCTAATTTTGTGCCGATAGGTGTATCCGGCGAAGGTACCCATGCGTATGTACCTGTCAGCAATATTTCAGGTAATTTGTAACGCCCGACGATGGACGCTGAATTAAAAAACTGGCGGTTAAATGCCGGATCTTGGTAATAACCTGGATAACCAGCCACATCAGGGGGATAAAATAGATCCATACCGGTACGGCTCAACATACGCTCCAATACAGCGGCATTATAAAAAGTATTGTAGTGTTTATCGTTTTCAGTAATTGGATCGGGAATTGGTAATTCAAAATAAGTAAGCGCTTGTAAAGACAAGTCTAAGGGTGACTTGATAAATGCGCCAAAAATTTCGTCCGTAGCAGAACTATCATCCTCATCAAAGAAATGTTGACTTTGGAGTAGTTGGCTTAATACCGGCAATAATTCAAAATTATTGTCTTTGAACGTTTGTGCCAAAGGCGTAATAATATCCGTTTCTACTTCTGCGCTAATCTTGCGGGTAACAAAGAAGCGATACAAACGTCGGCAGATATTTTTTGCAGTAGCCTCTTGTGCAAAAATCATATCCACAAAACTATCCAATTCCGCTACCATCCCAGCAGCATCATTGGAAGGCGCAGAAATGACCGTTGAATTAAAGCGATTACTAAACGTTTTGGGCATAAAATCGTGGCTCTGTGGAAATCCTTTACCAGAAGGAATGGTTGTTTCTGCATCCACATTAAGGTGGCGTTGGGCATTACCAAAACCTGTGAGCACTCGTGCGGCTTGTATAATATCCTCTTCGGTATAGGTGGAATAATCGCCTGGACCTGCAATATCTCCTTTGCCAATGGTATGCAATTCAAAAAACTCCCGAGCGAAGTTTTCATTAGGATTATTGACAAAATTGAGGTTGTTGTTGATATAATTCAACATACAATTGTCCAAAACAATTTTTGTCACCATTTTTTTAAAATTACCAAATGCTCCCCAACGAAGGAGTTGCAGGTAATCAAAAAATTGACCTGTCGAGCCTGATTCAGCAGTGACAGACAGGTATTGGTGCAAAAAGAATTCCATTTTGTGCCCTGCGCCAGCATCGTGCAGTGCCTCATTTACCCACCACCCCATCACATACCGACGAAGTTCAAAATCTTCCGCTGGTAAAACAGCAGAAGGCGGCTGTGGTGGATTAATCCAAGTAACAGCGTTGCTGCCGTACATGGGTTGCTCTACCTTGAGTGGTGCTGGTGTGAAAAGGAGTTGGAATGCTTCGGAAGCCGTCAGAGCGGCTAGTTCGTCCACGCGTTTGCGTGTGTAACGGAAAGTGGTACGCCGTAAAAAATGGGCGGCCCGGCGTGTATTTAACACCCCGGTAATCGGATTAAGAGACGCCATGTCAGTTTGTTTTAAATATCCCGAATACTAAACAGATGACGCAAGTCACCTATTGAGCACGTGGGGATAGTTACAGTGATAAAGATAATGGCTTATTCCGGCTGGGAGGGAATAACCGAATGGGGCAAGTAATGATTAAAAGAAAAGAAACGCCTTGTGATTTAAAAATATTGGGCAATGGACAAAAAATTAACACTAACCCGCTTTATTTTTTTTCTTGTAAGGACAATGGCGACAGCCATTTTTACAACAATAACCGCGTTTTAAGTGGTATTTTTCAGTAAAAACAAAATATCCACCTTCAAAATAATAATCTTCTCCTTCTGTTAAAGGATCGTTTGCCGAAAAGGGTTTGTCCTGATTATTGTTTTGATCCGTGGTTATTTTTTGATTTTGCTGCATAGTTAGTCAACCAAATGCGGGGTTGCATTTTCGGCGGTGAAGTGAAAAACACCGTCTTGGAATTTTGCAACATAATATCCCGTATTAACGTGTGGATTGCCTTCCATTTCTGCCAAAGAAACCCCTTTGAGCAGCGAAACCAATCCGCGCATGGATCGTCCATGCATACACACTAAAACGTGATCTTCGGATCTTTGTTTAAGCCAATCTATAAATCGCACCAAACGGTCATTCAGTTCTTGCGCGCTTTCACCTCCTGGCATACGAGCAGAAAGATCACCACTGTTCCACGCAATACGTACTTCATCCCAGAGGACTTTGTATTCTGGAGAAATCACCTTTCCTTCATGGTGTCCCCAAGTAATCTCATTAATATCGGATGTGATATGCCAAGGTAATCCTTTTTCAATAAATCCTTGTACAGTTTGGTGTGTACGCTTCAGGGCTGATGTTACAACTAATTTAAAATCAACGTGTTGATGGTGATCGTAAAATGCTTTTGCCTGACTTCTACCCTTATCATTCAGGTCTGTATCAACACTACTTCCTTGCACGATGCCTAATTTATTAAATTCTGTTTCGCCGTGCCTTACGATATAAATGGTCATTATTTGTTTGTTTTTTTAATTCAATACTGGTAATTCAAAATAGCCTCTAAATTCTTTATCTTCGGCAAATTCAGTATTCGTAAAATCTTGAACTATATTGTATAAGGTATCTCTTTCAATGGGTTGCCTACCTACTTTTCGAATCATATCTACCAATTGTTGCGTAGTTAAAGAAGGGTTTTGTTCTTCTGAACCAGCCATGGAGTAAATCTTAGTCGTATCGTCAATAGTGCCGTCGATATCATCTACGCCAAAGGCCATCGACATTTGAGCAATACTACGACCAATCATGGGCCAATAGGCTTTTACGTGGTCAAAATTATCCAAATAAATACGCGAAATGGCATAATTACGCAAATCTTCCACCGCAGTACTTTCGGCGATATGGCTCATCTGATTATCTTGGTTGCGGAATTTCAAAGGAATAAAGGTCTGAAAACCGCCTGTTTTATCCTGCAATTGGCGCAAACGCTCCATGTGATCTACGCGGTGGTGCCATTTTTCAATATGTCCATATAACATTGTGGCATTGGATCGGCGACCTAGGTTATGCCATATTTCATGGATCTCGAGCCATTGATCGCCGGTGCATTTGTCCGCTGCAATTTGTTCGCGTATTTCCGGGTGAAAAATTTCTGCACCTCCTCCGGGCAAACTATCGCAGCCCGCTTCGAGCATCATCTTCATGCCATCTGCATAAGAAATCTTTGCCTTTTTGAAAATATAATGGTACTCCACCGGAGTCAAGGCTTTAATATGCAATTCAGGGCGGTGTGCCTTTATTTTTTTAAATAATTCTACATAAAAAGGCACATCGTATTGTGGCAAAACCCCACCTACGATATGTACTTCAGTGACAGGTTTGCCATCGTATTGTTTTACGATATTAAACATATCATCCATAGAGTACGCCCAAGCATCAGTATCGCTTTTTTGTTTGATTAAGCGCGAATAGGAGCAAAATTTGCAGTCATAGACACACAAATTAGTCGGTTCCATATGGAAATTGCGGTTAAAATAAGTAGCATTTCCGTTTTTGCGCTCCCGTACCAAATTGGCCAAAGCACCTACAAAGGCCAAATCACCGTGTTCGTATAAAAAAACGCCCTCGTCAAAAGTAATCCGTTGCCCATCTTCTACTTTTTGTGCAATACGGCGATGGTCGTCGCTAAGATTAGCCTGCTCAAATATTTTTAAAGTTGACATAAGGTCAAATATTTTTAAAGTTTCAAAAAATAATGAAAACTAAACGTTT
>JBEAVK010000051.1:0-4978 GCA_041160955.1 Bacteroidota bacterium | reverse complement strand
TTGCTATCCTGTCTTAGTTTTGATCCACATGGGAAATTGCAGACCTTTACAAGAATACCCTAATAATTTATTCATAATCAATGTTTTACAGGGTCTATGTAAAGATGTGTATAAACCGTAGCCCGTAGGGATTATATGTAAAAAAGCACACAAATTACATATAATCCCTACGGGATTAGCGAAAAACCACATTTCGATCGCTATAAACATGTATTCCCTACGGGAATTTTAAGGCAACTGGATAGTTGCTTTTTTTCTAATTGGTTGAAAATTGCTCAAAGAAATTCAGAGCGGTATCCAAATGGTCTAATGCGATGTGGATTAGGCCGATTGGCGCAGAACGAAGCGCCATAGCCATTAGGCTCGCACAACTCACCAAAACCGCCACTCACTCGTAATACCTTCACCGTCGCCGTAATCATCAGGATTGAGGCCTGCGCTATACGAAATCGTATTAAAAAGGTCAATCAGATCTGTGGCTACTTCGTTTTCTATAATTTTTGCTTTTTGGTCGAGGTTATTGAGTGCTTTTATGGCAATTTCGAACCGTCTTTCTTTCTTTTTAATAGGTGCCATTTCGCCCATTTCAATCAAACTTTCGATCAATTCGTCCATAATGTGTTGCACTTTTCCACATTTTTCATGGACAAAAGCGTTTTCTTTCTCGCCCTCTTTCTCATCCTCGAAATAAGTGGGCCATCGCTCAAATGGATAATTGTGTTTCGTGGCATAAAGTGTAGTTGAATAATTCATTTTTTAGTACTAATATTTTGATAATTGTTGATTTTGATATTTGAGGCCGAAAAATTGCGCCTGCGTTTTATACGTTCACTTACCGATCGAATTTATGCAAATCATACCTTTCAATTACTCCAATTAATTTTTCTGCATAAGTTCTGTCTGTCGCATAACCAATTGATTTTAAGCCATAAGCCCATTCGCGGTAATTAGAACCGTAACGTTTGAGTTTGGCATATCGACCTTTGGACAACATACGACTGTGGTCTTTCCAACTGTCCATAGGATCTTGGTACTTACGGAAAAAATCCTTGTGGGTATCGTCAGTAAAATTGGAGCAATGGCCTTTTTTACAATTTCGTGAAAAGCATTTCATGCCAAAATGATTATTGTTGCTTTTGGCCAATTTGCTGGTACCTGCACGACTTTCTATCAAACCCTGTGCCAGACTAATACTAGCTGGAATGCCATGAGCCGCCTGTTCTTTTTGGGCAACAGCAGCAAATGCTTCAATATAGGCTTTGGCCTCTTGTGCATATAATTCAGAGGCGCTCACCGGAGCAGCGGCATTGGTAGATTTATATTTTGTCTTGCGCGCCTTTTTCTCCCCTGTACTGCTATCCGTATCAAAAATAGAAGCCCCTTCTATATTTTCTGGACTACTTTTTCCCAAAAAACCTTTTTCAGAAAAAACAACAAAATAGCCCAGTGTTACTAAAACGCCAATTTTGACAAGGTTTTTCTGCTTCGTTGTATGGTACCATCGGTACTTGAGACTGGCTAATGTAGGGCGTAAACGCACCCATATCTGGTGCAAAAGTGACCCTAACGCCATTTCATCATTGCTTCCAAAAGAACGAATTGGTTTATAATTCGCTTTTTGACCGCTGGCCTTCTTACTACGGGCAGTAGAAGGGATCATGGATGCACCGTTGGGTGCCTCCTGTTCGTGCTGATACATTGTTTTTCCAATACTCATGTGAACTGTTTTTTAAGCATTTAAAATTTATTTCCTCGTTCCTTTACTGGGACAAAAGTAAGACTTAAAAAACAATTTGTTTGTTTTTTGTTTTAAATTTTTAAAACTTTTTTTGTTGGATTTGTTAGTGGTTGATTTTCAATGTTAAAAGCACCCGCCCTATTTCTTACACTTCACCGTTTCTTAACAGCCGATTTCAGTATCCCCTTCAGAATCTATCTAGTTTTGTGGTTCAAAATATACTTCGGCTCTGTATGGTTTGTGCATGAAAACCCTACAGAGCCCCATAACTTTATGCACAAAACCTAACAACGCTCAGTATAAAAATCTAAGATTATGCCACTTAATTATTACCGCTTGCATGGCCATGCCGCTTATGATGGAGAACCCGTCAGCCAATTGGAACATGCCATGCAAACCACTACCCTTGCCCAAGTGATCCACCCCGATGACCACGAATTTATTATTGCTGCATTTTTGCACGATATTGGCCATCTTATGCCCACCGAAACAGAAGAGGAACAAATGAAAGGCTATGGGGTAATGAGCCATGAATTGCGTGGCGCGCAGTATTTGAAATCACAAGGTTTTTCGGATAAAATATGCCGTTTGGTGGCTGGTCACGTCACCGCAAAACGCTATTTGGTAACAACTGATACCCATTATTACGATCAACTTTCGGAAGCCAGTAAAATCACGCTTCAATACCAAGGTGGCTTAATGACTCCCGAAGAACTTGCTACATTTGAAGCAGATGAATTATTTGCCCTACATTTACAGTTGCGTCGCTTGGATGAACAGGCCAAATTGACAGATCAGCCGCCCATTGATATGGCGTGGATGGAATCTTTAATTCGTGACCACCTAAAAACAACGCATCAAAACACACCAACAACATAAATTTATTAATATGCGCACCTTTGTTTTTTTAACCTTTTTTGCACTCTGCTTTAGCCCAATTTTTGCCCAAAACATTGGCAAACAGGCTACTGGGAATTCCATTTTATTGCCCACCGGTTGGTCTCTCACCCCCGCTGGCAGTTCCTTAGATTTGGGCGATTTGCCCATGAATATTGCCATTGCTCCCAATAAAAAAATACTTGCGGTGACCAACAACGGCCAAGGCAAGCATTCTTTACAACTCATTGATATGAAAAGGAATAGCCTTCTGCACTCCTTGGAAATACCAGTTGGGTGGCTAGGTTTGGCTTTCGCTGGCGATTCTAAAACGCTGTATGTGGCCGGCGGCAATAGTAATTGTATTTTTAGGTACCATGTTGTGCTTTCAAAACTGGTACTACAGGACACCATTACCCTAGGCACGCCTTGGCCAACGCGTATTTCCCCTTCCGGACTGTGTATCGACGATAAAAGAGGTTTGCTATACATCACGACCAAAGAAAATAATAGCCTTTATGTGGTGGATATACGCACCAAAAAGATCGTACACCAAGAAGTAATCGGGAAAGAACTCTACACCTGTGCGCTATCGCCCGACCGCACGACCCTGTACATGACGCACTGGGGTGGTAATGAATTGGTGGTGTGGGATGCCGTTAATCGAAAACTAAAACAAAGAATTCCGGTCGGCGATAACCCTAATGATTTGATTATCAATAGAAAAGGAACATTGGCTTATATTGCTTGCGCCGATGATAATACGGTAAGCGTGGTTGATTTGAAGCAAAATAAAGTGATAGAAACGCTGGTCGCCACTCTGTATCCTAATGCGCCAACGGGTTCAACGACCAATAGCGTTGCGCTGTCGCCCGACGAAAAGAAACTCTATGTGGCTAATGCCGATAACAATTGTTTGGCCGTATTTGATGTGGCTACCGTTAAACAAAGCCGCTCGTTGGGTTTTATCCCCACTGGTTGGTACCCGACTTGTGTGCGTACCGTCGGCAAACAAATTTACGTCACCAATGGCAAAGGGTTTACTTCGTTTCCAAATCCTAAAGGCCCAAATCCTGTCCAGAAAAAAGAGAAAGTCATTTATCAGGAAGGCGATGACGAAAAAGCCCCCGAAGTACAATATATCGGTGGACTTATGAAAGGCACGATGAGTATCATTTCGGTACCAAATACGCTTTTATTAGAAGATTATACCAAACAAGTATATCGCAATACACCGTATTCCAAAGACCGCGAAATGATCGCTGAAGGCGAGGCTGGTAACCCAATTCCTCAAAAAGTAGGCGCGCCTTCACCCATTAAATACGTGTTTTATATCATCAAAGAAAATCGTACTTACGACCAAGTACTGGGCGACATGAAAGAGGGCAATGGCGACGCTTCGCTTTGCTTATTTCCAGAAAAAATGACACCCAATCACCACGCATTGGCCCGCGATTTTGTGGTATTGGACAATTTTTTTGTCAGTGCAGAAGTCAGTGCAGATGGTCACAACTGGAGCACGGCTGCTTATGCCAACGATTATACCGAAAAAACATGGGTAACGAGTTATGGCGGTCGTGGCGGCGAGTATGTCTATGAAGGTCAAAATAAAACAGCATGGCCGAAAGGTGGTTTTATGTGGGATCATTGCCAGCGTTTGGGTATTACCTATCGTACTTATGGCGAATTTGCAGATGATTACAAAGCCAATATTCCAGCCTTGGAAGGCCATTTTTGTCCTTATTATACGTCTTGGGATACGAGTGTAAAGGATACGACACGGGTTTCGCAATGGAAGCAGGAATTTGATTCATTGGTGGCCAAAAATGCACTTCCTCGGTTGAGTACGCTGCGTTTGATCAACGACCATACCGAAGGTTTGAGAAAAGGTGCTTACACGCCTTATGCGCAAATGGCCGATAATGACTTGGCGATTGGGTTATTTATCGAGCATTTGTCGAATAGCCCTGTTTGGGGGCAATCGGTGGTATTTATTTTGGAAGATGATGCTCAAAATGGTGCCGATCACGTGGACGCGCACCGTTCTATTGCTTACGCGATCAGTCCATATACCAAACGGAAATCGGTGGATCATACCTTATATTCTACTAATTCTATGTTGCGCACTATGGAATTGATCCTTGGCATGCCGCCTATGAGTCAGCACGATGCTGCTGCGACACCTATGTGGCGTTGTTTTACGAATAAACCCGATTTGTCGGCTTATAAAGCATTAGTTCCAAGTGTCAACCTCGATGATCGGAATGCCGCTGTGGACAGTGATCTGCAACGCCGCTCTGATGCTTTTGATATGTCGCACGAAGACCGCGTACCAGATTTAGAATTTAATGAGGTATTGTGGAA
>JBEAVK010000021.1:0-18607 GCA_041160955.1 Bacteroidota bacterium | reverse complement strand
AGCCGATGTAAAATTGATATTACCTGTCCCGCTCGCAGCGATTCCTGTTAAAAGGTTCGTCGCTGTCCACGGATAAGTAGTGTTCATGGCTGGTGTGCCGCTGATCGTTACCGATACTGGGCTTCCCTCGCATACGATAACATCACTAATAGCATCCACCGTCGGAACTAGGGTTACCGTCACTACTACATTGGCAGTATCTCTACATCCTGCGGCATTTTGAGCGACCAATACATAAGTCGTTGTGATGATTGGACTCACTGCCGTTGGCACGGCTACTACAGTACCTGCTGCGGTGGTCAGCGTCCAAGCATGATTTTGCAATGTGCCATAGTTCGCAATCTGTGAAGTCAAATTTATCATTTCTCCGGCACAGCTTGCCACTGCACCATCAGCAATCACTGGTTTTTCATTGACTGTAAATTGCATTGTATCAGCACAAGCACCATCGGTAAATATAAATCTATAAATCCCATTCGATACTGCTGTAAAACTAACACTTGCTACCCCTGCAGCCGTGGTACCTAGCGTTGCCCCTGCAGGGTTTGCACCCAAAGCAGTCCAAGTACCCGTTGTTGGTAATCCTGTTACTGTGGTAGCGGTACCTGCACAAATTATTCTATCTAACCCTGCATTCACAGCCACACAATTTGGCCTAATTACGGAACACACCTGAGAGGTATCATTTAATGGATTAATCTCTGGTGTTAAATTATTGATTGATGTTATAAAAGCCCTATTACATACCGTTACCGCACTTGTTGTTGCATTATTCGCGGTTACCGTTATTCTGATCGTATCACTTTGACCTGCAGCCATAGTGGGTATGGTCCAATCTGGGGCAGACCAAGTACCGCTTGTTAATGTTCTGCTTACAAAAGTTATACCTGCTGGTAATACATCATTTACAACCACATTAGTAGCGGTGCCTGGACCAGCATTCCGCACAGCTATTGTGTAAACTGCTGTTCCGCCTGCGGCTACAGGATCGGGTGATACGGTCTTATTTACCTGCATATCTACACAACAGATCGTTGTGATCGTCTCGCTTATTAAACGACCCGTAATTACGGGTGTATTGCAACTCAAAGCACCACAAGGTAATGCTATGCTTTGTGTGGTATATAAATCCAGGGTGTTCATTCCGCAACCTGCAGCGTTAGCGGCAAGATTTATGGTAAACTTCATAGTATCGCCAGGAGCCACAGTACTTGGTATTCTCCAACGTAGTGAATTACCCATTTGTACTGGGGCTGTTGGGCTTGGTGCATTTTTAAGACTCACAAAACTTCCTGCCACATAACTCAACCCATTGCTTAAATTGATCGTTAAACTATCATTCACTACTGGGTTGATGCTACCTGTATTGATTACATTTACTCTTACAGTACCATTTGAGCCACAAGTGCTAACACTAGTAGGTGTAACTGCCTCTATAGCATATTGTGTGGTAGCCGCTGCCCCAGTGATATTTATGGCACTAGTGGTTTTTACCACTGATGGTACAGGATCGCCACAAGCGCTCGTTCCGGAAACAGTAGATTTAATACTACTGCCACTGGTAAAGCCACAAACTGTTTCTACATCAAAACGAATTCTTACTTGATTTCTGGTTAAATCGCCTACCCCCGTCAAGCCCATACCGCCGGTTAAACTGTTTACTGCAAAAGTTAATTGATTGCCCGATATGGTTGGATTGTAAGCATTAGCGAC
Organism: Bacteroidota bacterium; assembly: GCA_041160955.1. Classification (GTDB taxonomy): domain Bacteria; phylum Bacteroidota; class Bacteroidia; order Chitinophagales; family Saprospiraceae; genus M3007. Next base: position 16,894 of record JBEAVK010000021.1, on the reverse strand, counting down.
ATAACCCCCACCTACTGGATATACAACTTGTACACTACCCGGCACATAATTAAGATTCGCTGGCAATTCTACAGTTAAGATCTCATTATCCAAATTACCAACCAGAGTGCTATTGATCACCGTCTCTAAAGTTATCGGCGTACAAAGACCTACTGTACCTGATGCAATTTTATCAAACGTTACATCCAAACTAGCAGGGAAACCACTAGCTTTTAACCAAGTAAATTTAGTACAACTTTGTGGTGTAAAAGGAGTAGTTGGATAGCCTGAACAAGCATTACCAAAGTTAATTCGCATACTATCTAATCCACATCTACCTAGATCTGCCGTGATCGTAAAGTTTCTATTGGCACTTCTTAATAAAGCACCTAATCTATAATAACCATTGGCATCAGGTGATATGACCGTATTACTAGGTAACTCGCGAATGACAACGTTACTTAAACTATTTAGTGGCTGTATGTAAAAGAAACTATTGGCAGCATCGGCATTATTGGCTTGGTTTTGTAACTGTATTGTCCAGCTGGCATTACCTGTATTACTTATTACCGTACCACCACCTGCTAAAACGGGTAAAGCTGGGTTGTAGGTTAATGTGTTAGTACTTATGCCGGTATTATTTGTTGCAAAACCCAATCCATAAGCATTAGCGGGTGTATTAAAGCCATTGCCTATACCTACAGGTTTTGTACTCCAATTAAAAGTACCAGCAACTGCATCGCAGGTAGGGTCTACATTTATTGTACCCTGTAAACTAGCTAACTCACCAGTAGGAACTAACGTACCACCATAAGGTGTATATAATGATTTTATATTGGTAACATATACCCTATTACCTACTTGTACTACATTAGCATCGCTAATAGCCACACTACGATGGGTAGCAGAATTTGGCCTGTAAGCAAAGCCCGTAGGCAAAACATATACAATGGTATCGGGAATAATAAAGTTTCTAAACTCAAAAGGGAAAGTTCCATTTCCTGCATTTATATCATTGACAAAAAAGAGTGAGCCTGATGTAAGTGTGCCACCAGCACAACCAGTCATTGTAGTAGGAGCTGAACTTATAAGAAATCCAATTCTTACAATAGTGTTGTAATCGTTAAAAATATCACAGGTATAAGTGGTGAAGTCTATTGGGGCGGTTGTAGCCGTTGCTTGTGGTACATAGGTGGTGTATACAAAATTGTTTGTAACAAAATCTGTTTTCCCGCTACTATTATTATCATTATACCTATCTGCATTGGTTTGGTTTACCGTATACAAAGCTGTTACTACCAAACTATCGCCATCTACCCAATTAGCTTTGCAACCACTAAAATCGTAATGTGCTTTTTGGCTTGCTATGGTAGGAGACACTGTACAAGTAGCAGCAGCACCACCACCTGCTGGGTATATGGTAGCTACTGCATTAGGCAAGGCATTTAAACTACCTGCACTCCCCGGGGTTGTACCACCTAAATCAAAATCTACATATAAATGATTGAATGGTAACCCAACATTAGGGTCTGCAGCATCGTTATTAGGATTAACTTTTATATTCCAAGTACCCATCAGCGTATCGCCATTTACACTTCGGTGGTCTTTTATTAAAGTCATGTTATGTACACCGCTGCCATCGGGTATATCATTGTTATCATTATCAACCCCACCCAAATTTATTCTTCTTAACACAAAGTTAATAGGGGTAGCACCACCCTTAGGGCAAGACTGAGGCTGAGGACAATGAACGTTTGTAGTTACTGATTGGCAGTTGATGATTTGTGTAGGGCTACAAGTACTATCGTATTTGGCTAAGTAGCTAGAAGTAATGGTTCTAATACCACTACTACCACAACTAGCAACCAATGGCAAGTCAAATTGTCTGCCACTTAAATTGAGATTGTTAGGATAAGGGCCTATAAATATGGTATCGTTTCTGGTAACTACTGGCAATGCGGTGCTACCCCACTGCACACTAGTTGCAGCCGTTGATAAACCTGAGCCTGCTACAGGTATAGCCAAGTAAATGCTACCTCTGCCAGTTGATGAATTTGTTGAGACAAATTCATTGTTTTGAATATTTAAATTAAATACCTGTCCACCAACCACATCGGGCGATATAGATTGTAAAGAGCTGATAACAAATCTTGATCTTGAGATTGAATTTTGAAAACCTGTAGTATAATTTACATTAGCACATTGATTTTGATATAGTACGTCGGTACGGAAACCTGCACTTGGGCCAATATTAGAACAACTAACACAACTCATATTGATGGTAGTAACGTGTACTTCGTACTCTATATAATCGCCGGGAGCCAATACCACGTTTAGTAAGCTTCCTTCCATTGAATTAAAGCGTACCAAAGAAGTACACCCTGTACCTTGGTGATTGGTTACAAGGCCACTGCTAATAGCTGTAATATTGGCTACGCTGTCTATTACTACACCATTGCTATTTCTTACGTTCCAAATTACCGTATTATCGAAACGTATATTCGGTGTGTTAGCATTATCATGACGTACTTTGATATTGGTAGCAGGGCCTGTGCCTGTGTTTGTAATACGCATAATGTGCGTATGATTTTCTCCAGCAAAACAATAATTAGCAAAGGCAGTTGCTGATGTTACAAGCGGAGCCGATGCAAGATTTGGTACTGCATTGCTAATAATTACATTGCTATTGGCTGCTGTACTTAACTGGCAAGCACTACCACCACAACCCCAACCTGCTCTAGCAGCACGGTTTAGTGTGGTACAATTGTTTACTCTTACCGTGTAGCTTACTATTACATCTTCACCATTGCACCATCTACCATCGCCACCGGGCATATCGGTAGTGGCTAAATACAAAGTATCGTTACTTATAGTACCTACAGTTGGGTTGCTAAAGCTAAATGTCCCCCCTGCTCTATCTAATTTTACAAAAGCAGTATTGGTACAACCTAAACCTCCATTGCGTATAGTAAGTTGCTGTGCATAAGTGCTGCCAACAATACCCGTAAAACTGGTGTTGGTAGCAGCGGTAATGCTTAAACTAGCCGCAACTACATTGTACGTGCTGAGAGTCGTTTTGTTATTATCGGTTATGGCACTTGCTCCTAAGTTATAGGTAAAATTTACCGTTTCTTTCGTTAAGCCACCACCACTTTGAAAAGGTATAACCGCACAACCAAACGTGATTTGGTACGTAATAGTGGCACTGTTACTGGCAGGTATATCAGGTACACTAAACACGGGCGCATTGAGATTAGTAATATTGCTCTCTGTTGCCCCGGTAATACTACCTGCAACATAAGTACCACCAGAAGGTATTTGCAAGGTGGCTAAAGTATTGGTCATTGTAGCTGCATTGCCATTGCTTATGCTCAAGCTATTGGTTTGTGCAGAACCACATACGGTAAAATCACCCGTTGGTTGGGCCGTAGAATTATAACTAACTGTTGCATTCTGAGATTGCGCAGTAGTGAAACAACACAATAATCCTCCCAGTACTAATGAAAAAAGAGGTATAAATAGTTTGTTCCCTGAAGCATCCGCATCATTGCCTCGCTGTAACCGCTGCAATAATCGCCGTAGCACCGGATAAACGATGAAGGGAAGACTTCCTATTACTAACAAAATTATTGCAAAAGTAATAGAATGGATGTATATATCCGAAGTGGCGGGAGCAGTCAGAGCAAAGGAGGGCGCGTCTATTGTGACAGTGGGTGAAGTACCCGCGGTAATTACATCAACCTTTACCGTGAGCAAACTGCTGTTGAGACAGGTAGTAGCATTTTGTGCTGCTGTAGGGTAAGAGATGGAGCATTGGGCATTGGATACCGTAATAACCATAAGCCCGAAAAGAAAAGCCAATATGACTTTTAGTGAGCGCATGTCTTCCGCTGGGTACAGGCGCTGCATAAAGGGCAGTGCACGTTGGCAAGGAGGGTTAATGTATAAAATGTTGACGATCAGCGGTAATAATACCACTAGCAACGTAATTGGCACCGCTACTGCGGTAGAAACCAAAGCCTCAACAGAAAAAATGGCTAACCCCAAAAGGAGCAAGACACTCACCTGTAATAACTTTGATACAATGTTCAGATTTGTAATTATACTTTTCATAAAAATGCAATATGCCCAATAGATTGGGCAAAAAATTGAGAAAAAAAATTGGATTATATAGTATATCGCGACGGGACGGTTAATACCGAAAGTATTGCTAATGATTGATGTACAACTATTGGTGGTCAACCTGAATCATAAATACCGATCGCCGTAAGCGACACTAGAAATGTGATAAAAGTCTATGCGCCTGTGAAGTCACATTACTGAGGGCAACAAGCGACACTACCATTCCAATCTTTCTAACACCGTTTGATACATCTTTAAAAGATGATTTTGGTATGTATTCAAACCTCTTATGCAGGTTCGAACGCAGGTTGGGAGAAAAATTCAATTGAGTATAGTAATATCTCATAAAAAAAGAGGAAGTAAAATTTTCACTTATTAATGAAACTTTATTTATTAAACATGCGCTGCAAAATTACAGCAGCATAGGTTGGAAAGACTCCAAGCGCACGACACATCTACAACATTAGACTGATAGGGTGGGTCGAACACTACATGATTATGTAGCGTATTCTCTTTACCGTATATCCTAAAATGAAATTTAATTTTTTTAGCAAAGTGCTACTTTTTCTAAAAGGAGTAGTTCTTTTATTGTAAATTTGCAATTCGTTTTTGAAGGAAGTTCTAGTAATTTTTGTATTAAAAATAATCTATGGATAAATCCCTCAGATACCCTTTCGTAATTATTTTAATCGTTTATGTACTTAACAAAGTATTGGTTAGCCTTAATCCAGGTGCTTCTTATAATAATGCCCAGCAATATCCTTGCTCAGGATATACCGGAATATGAGATGATGCACATACCGCTTCCAGATGTATATGGGAATCGCAACATCAGGGATATATGTCAGGATCATCTTGGAGTACTCTGGATTGGTGGCCTTAGCGGGCTATATATGTATGATGGAGGCCAGGCAATAGCCTATCAACCTACGAAAGCCGAGCATCTTAAAAACCAGAAAATTATTGCACTATCTGAAGACAGCGAAGGAAATCTGTGGATGGCAACCATGAGCGGGTTGTATATATTGTCTCAACAACGCGATAAGTTATTACCCCCAAAAGTATTAGGGATACCAGACTCTGTTTCCAAGGCCGCTAATTTTTATTTTTGCGAAGGCCATCGTGGCAGTTTGATGATTTTAGCCGGTAAGCATATTTACACTTATCAAAATAAAACACTTACACTTTGGAGACCGATAAAAGAAGATATGATCCATTATTTTGGAATGTTTTATTGTCCTAAAAAAAATCAGTTATATCTTATGGACCATATTAACAATAATTTAATTGTTTATCACAAAGAAGGTGCGGCTATAGAGCATATAAAATTACAAAATGAAAATGGCAGCCCATTTCCTTCTGGCATTGCAGAAACTCCTTGGGTAGTGACCCGGGCGTTTGCGGATACCGCTTTTTTTTATATTATATCAGGATTAGATACGGATGAACACGCATTCCATGGGAGGCTGGATATTGAGAAAAAAACGATTACAATTGATTACAACTTCCCTTACAAGACATCGATCCCTGTTTTAGTATCTGTCCGAAATTTTTTAAGCCAACAGCCAAATTTACAGGCCAAAGGCCAGCGGTTTGGTAATTTAAAAATGAACACATTGAGAGATGGGACATGGGCATTAGCAACCACCATGGGGTTGGTACTCGCTCGACAAATCATTAAACGTCCATTTAACCATGTAAAAACCTCCTCCGGGCATAAGATACGCGCCATTAACAGTGATAAATACGGACACCTGATATATGGGACTTATAAAGGCATATTTTGGCATAAAAAAGAAGATACAATTGCGCACCATATACCTGTAAACACAATAATATGGACTATATCCCCTATCAATTCTGAAAAAGATCGATTTATTGCCGAAGGGGAAGATATCTATAAACGCCTCTTTATGCTGTATTCCACCCCAAAGAAGGTCATTCTTGAAAAAATTGATTCCTCACTAAGAATTCCTGGAGTCAGGTCTTGGAGTATGACCATGGCTTATGATAGCAAACACAATGGATATTGGCATACAATTGACACTGCCAGAGATGATAAAATTGCTTTTTTTGATGTGCGTGCAGGGCGCAGTATCACCATGAAGCCGCGTTATAGTGATATCTCAGCAAGAGCAATGGTTGTACGCGGCGGAGACTTGTGGCTTGGCGGTTTAGGAGGGCTTCGCCGTATCCATCTACCTGATCCATCTTTCGGTATCCTGAGCGATGCCAGCAACACTATTTTGCCATTGGTTTACAAAGAGTCCTTAAATGCACTCTACACGGATAAAAATGAAAATATATGGATTGGTTCTAATTCAAACGGGCTAATCCGTTATCATCCCGAAAAAAATCAATATGAGCAGTTTACCACAACCGATGGTCTGAGCGAAAAATCCGTTTATAGCATATTAGCAGAACCCAACGATTCTATTCTTTGGCTTGGTACCGGAAATGGGCTGTCGTGCTTTAATATGAATCAACGATGTTTTGTTAACTATTATACCCAAGACGGGCTTGCCGACAACGAATTTAATACCAGTGCTGCTTATTTTGCGCCAGATGGTACTATATATATGGGAGGGGAAAATGGCATCACCTATTTCAGGCCCGAATCATTGAAGACTTCCGAAATAGAAATTAGGCAATATGCGATTATTAACCTCACTAGAATGAATCCTGCGCAGGAAGTTCAGCAGATTATTGTGGGTGACCAAACACGTATTACTGTCGCATCGGGTACTCAACTCATCGATGTATCCTTCAAGACAGATCAGTACCTCGACGCATCTAAACTGCAATTCCGTTATCGGATACCCGGACTTATTGATGTATGGCAATATTTAAATTACACAGATAAGGCACTTTTCCCTAAACTACCCCCCGGCATACACCATATAGAAGTTCAGGTAAAATCGCCAAAAGGCATGTGGTCAGATAAAGCACAATATACCTTGGATATACTACCCATGTGGTACGAAACCTGGTGGTTCCGGGCCTTTGTGCTGCTCGCACTGGCAGGAGGGTTGTATGCGCTCTACCGCCTTCGTATCCGGCAACTTCGCCGCGAATTTGACCTGCGCCATCAAATCAGCCACGACTTGCACGATAGTCTTGGCTCCCGCCTATACCTATTGCGTGCTTTAGGTCACCAGATTGCCAACCACCCTCTTATCGCTGAACAGGATAAAAAAGCCCAGTTAGATCATTTCGAGACAATTACTCAGGATACCTTTAAATCTATTCGTGATTTTATTTGGGCTTTTGACCCTAGACAAGATGATGTTAATCAACTGTTTAGCAGGATGGACGACTTTGCCGAAAATTATTTATCGCCGCTGGTTTCCACCTTAAACATCGTTCGCCCCAACTTAAATAATGGTATTAAAATTGGTCCTCGGGTGAAGCACCATTTAATAAACATATACCAAGAAATCTTGACCAACATGATTAAACACACCCGTTCAAAGGTCATTAATATCGAATTGAACATTGAGCGTAAAACAATTATCATTCAAATCCAAAATTTGCATGAAGGATACCAAGACACCTCGCCTAAAGATCAAAGTACTCATAAAATGGGTAAAGACAATCTCAAATTCCGACTGGAAGAAATTGGTGGATTGATTGAATGGACAGAACCTAATCGCAATGAGCAAGTTGTAATCATAAAAGCCGGTGCTTTAGAATAAGACCGATTTTTAAAAATTTTACATAGCCGTAGTCATTTCGAGATTACTACATACTTGGGTGAATTAATACCTATAAAAAGGCTTTACGCTGCATAAAACCAAATAAATCTAACCTTTGCAGTACATACTAATGTAGTGTCTAATTTTTAACGTGTAATAATAATCTGAAAAAATATACCGTTTTATGAAAAAATATAATTTTGCTATCATTGAGGACAATGTGGACATACGCCGCACTGTTTCTGAATACTTTGCTCAATCAGAACTTTTAGATTGTGTCATGGCTGCTGATTCCGTAGAAAAGTTTCTTAAATACCACCGTGATTTTCTTGAAATCAAATTGGTGCTTTTGGATGTAATGCTTGGAGAGCAATCCAGCATCTACAGCATTCCTCATATTCTTCAACGGGAACCTGATGCTGAAATTATTATGTTTACCGTTGTAGATGACAGCAATGTCATTTTTCAGGCTCTTACTTACGGTGCTACGGGATACCTCTTAAAAGACATTCCAATGCCCGAATTAGAACAAGTACTCTTCAACGTTCTAGAGGGTAAAGGAGCATTACTTAGCCCTTCTATCGCCAAGAAAATTATTCAACATTTTATTACGCGAACAGATAAAGTACCTAATGAGGATTTTACCCTAACGGAAAAGGAAAATATTATCATGCATTTATTAAAAGAGGGGCATACCTACGAGGAAATATCCAAACGAGTAGGGCTTAGTATCAATGGTATTCGGTATTATGTCAAGGCTATCTATAAAAAATTACAGGTAAAAAATAGAGGAGAACTTATTAGGAGGAAACTAATATGAGTATTTAAGCATCTAATTATATCTTTAAATCCGATTATATTGGCGAATAATCTACTTCGGATACTTTCTTTTTTTTGCAGTAATCGACCTATCATGGCCACAATGGTGCATTTAATGGATTAATAAATTGAAAAAACCATACATAAAAATAAAAATTAGTATAAATACATTGTAAATCAAAAAAAAGCCGCCCCAACTTTATGGGGCGGCAGACTATAGTATAATTAGCATCTAAACAAATAAGTTTAGTCTACAGGAATTCATAAAATAGATTCCATAACATTGCTGCTATGGAATCTAAACTTAAATATGGTACTCTCAAAACCGCTGAAAATACCAATGGTGTTTACAGCATGTTACTGTAAGTTAAAGAATGTTATATCGACTTTTAAAATAAACTACTATTTTGAATTTAGTTTTTTGCCTGTATTGGTAATTCTATAGATTGAATTTTAAATAGAAAATTCATCCGAGGAACAAAATAAACAATACAATACTTTTACCTGAATTAAGGCAAAGTAAAACAATGAAGTATTTTGCTTATTTTGATGGCACAAAATTACATTGTTACAAGACACCACAGAACCACAAGCGTTATCTAGCAAAAAAAACAACACTTTCGTCTAAAATAAAACTACATCTATATGTAAAACAAACAGTCACCCTCCCACCAAAAAAAACTTTTTTGCCACTTGCAAATACTACCCTATATTTGCAGTTCGTTTATATATTTTCCCTCACTTCATGCAGTTGATCATTTAGTACCTGGTGTTCCAAAATGAAAACGTACTAATTGTTTAACATCTTAAAATCTACAATATGCAAAACTTAAAAACGATTCTTACAACTACGGCATTCTTGCTCTGTGTTGTATATTCTATCGCTCAAAACCCCGCTCTTAAATCAAAATGGGGGGTAATTCCGCCAGAAGACCTCACAATGACCGTCTATGACCGCGACAGCAGTGCGACCAGTGTTATCCTTCAAGATATTGGTAGTATTAATGTGGAATTGGGCGGCGACGGTTACAATGCGTATTTTAACCAATTTAGGCGTATTAAAATCTTTGATGAGTCCGCTTTTGAAGAAGGGAATATTGTCATTCCTTATTACTCGTATAGAGACAAACAAAAAGTAACAGACCTTGATGTGGAGGTCATTTTCCCCAATGGCGAAAAGCAAAAAGTAAAATCCGACAATGTATTTACGGAAAAAATCAACAAGCGATTCTCTGCCAAAAAAGTATTTATCCCTAACCTCCAAAAGGGGTGTATCATTGAATACAAACTGGAAATAAAAGCAGATAATATTTACAATCTTTTCGATTGGTCGTTCCAGGAAGATAAACCTGTCAGATACAGTGAATTGACTGTTTCATACCCAACATCAAAATTTGAATACATCAAATTAGTTAATAATAATGGCAATATAAAAACGGTGACTGAGACCAAAATGCGTGGCCAAGACAAAATTGGATACGCTACATATACCTCGGAGTATGAACCCGCGCTCAAAGAAGAGCCGTATATCACAGCGCTCGATGACCACCGAAATCGCATCAGTTTTCAACTTTCGGCCTACCTGAATAACGAAGGTGTACGCGAAAGTATTTTTGAAAACTGGGGAAAACTGGCCAAATACTTAAATGAAGATAAGGACTTCGGTGGCCAATTCAGTACGAAAAGCCGTGCGAGTAGTGACTTGTGGGACGCATTTTTTACTACTTCCGATATGCGCAAAGACTCTGCATTGGTCATCGCGGAAAAAGCACTTAGGTTTGTTAGCGGCAATATCTTATGGAACAAAGAATACAGTTATTGGGCAACGGAAAGTATCGATGATGCCTTTAAAAAGAAAACAGGTAATAGTGCCCACCTAAACCTAGGCTTGCTTTCGCTACTCAAACGCTCTAAACTAGAGGCGTATCCTGTCTTGCTAAGTACCATCAAAAATGGTAAAATGTACCCGCTCTACCCATTTACAGATCAATTCAATTCTGTTATCGTATTGCTCAAAGATGGCGACAAATCATACCTTTTGGATGCGACAAACCCTTACATAAAACTAGGACAACTCACCACCCAACACTATAATGGAGAAGCTTGGATTGCCGATGAAAAAGATCCCGTATGGCTCGAATTTGAGGCGCATGAACGTACGGATGTATGGCTATGTTATCTTAATCTATCCGAAACGGGCGAGGTAAATGGTACTTTTTCGATCATGGCCGATGGCGTAGAAGCACGTAATTGGCGCGGTAATTTGGATTCCGATAAAGCACCCGCAGCATTCCTTAAAGCGGAGTTTTTTAAGCAATTCCCCGATATTGAAATTGATTCGGTGGTTATTTCTGATCAAAAAAACTACGATAAACCCATCAAATTGGACTTTAAAGTAAAAATTCCCGCCGCCGCTGATGTCGTGAATGACTTTATCTATTTTAACCCAATTGTACACAAAAATTATCCCGAAAACCCCTTCAAGGCACCCACTAGGGCACTTCCTGTTAATATGATTTTCCCTTTCAGACAAGATTTTATTGTCACAGTGACCATTCCTGATGGCTATACATTGGAAGACACGCCCAAAGGGGAACGCACACAATTGGTGAATAATGGTGGTAGAGTTTCTATTAATTGCTCCCAACCCGCTCCCAATAAAGTACAGGTTGTCGTTAAAAACAAACTTGCACAAGTAGAATTTGCCCCCGAAGAATACCCCGCGCTCCGCCAGTTTTTTGATGCACTCACTAAAAATGGCAATACCCAAATCGTACTTAAAAAAACAAACTAACCATGCATTTAATACACAAAAAATCATTATCCATAGCGGGATGGCTGCTATGTACCATCGTTATGCTTTCGGCCCAAGATGCTTTTTATCCGGTATTTACGATCCCAGAAGCCTTAAAAACAAATGCCAATTGCGTAGTTCGTTTTGAAGAATCCATTGTCGAAATTGATGATGATCTAAGTATTACCTTTAAAGAACATACCATTGTCACTATTTTAAATGAAAAAGGGAAATACCGTAACACGATTGGTGGCAGTGAAGACAAATTTACGAGTATCAAAAAAATAGAGGGGAAAGTATATGACCCGATGGGCAATTTGATCCGAAAAAGTGAAAAAAGTGATATTGAACTTTATGGCGGTAATTCTGAATATGAAATGACTGATAACAGGTCAAAATCCCTTCAATTAACCAATAATTCGTATCCTTATACCGTGGAATTTTATTTGGAGACTAAGTCGAAGTCTTTTTTTATGATTCCTTCTTACGCTATTCAAAACGTAGGTGAATCTGTCCAGGAGTCTTCTTTTTCTTTGATAACACCCGATAATTATGCCTTTAAATGGAAAATGATCAATGCAGATGTTCCATTTAAACAGACCATAATAAAGGATAAGGTACTTTGGAAATGTAGTTTTAAAGACCTCAAGGCGAATCCTGTTGAAACTTATGACCCTTATTTTAGTAAGGCTTATGCCCAGTTATTGATCGCACCTGAACGCGTCACGATGGAAGATTATGAAGGAGACATGAAAACATGGAAAGGCGTGGGCGAATTCTATTATAATATGAATAAAGACCGCGATCTGGTATCGCCGGCCATGGAACAACAAATTAAATCATTGGTCGCTACTGCCACAAATAACCGCGAAAAGATTGATCTATTGTACCGATATCTTCAAAAAAACCATCGTTATGTCAGTATCCAACTCGGTATAGGCGGCTGGCAAACATTAGATGCGCAATTTGTGGAACAAAAAAGATACGGCGATTGCAAAGCATTGAGCAATTATATGAAATCTATGCTCAAAGTGCTGGGCATACCTGCCTATCAAGCACTGGTCTATGCCGGAGGCTCCTATTATCCCAAATTATACGATGATATGCCTACGCCAAGGTTCAATCATGTCATTTTGTATGTTCCTGGGGAGGAAATGTGGTTGGAATGTACCAGCAATCAAAACCCAACTGGCTATTTGGGCGATTTTACGGCCAACCGTCAAGTGCTTTTACTCACTCCGGAGGGCGGTAAACTGGTAAAAACGCCGTTATTAGATGCCGCAAATAATCAACGCCAGATGAATGCCAAAATCCAACTCGATGATGCTGGAAATGCCACTATTCAGAGCAAAATGGTGTATTCCGGCAATCTGCACGACGATTACCGCCATCTTGCGCATGAAAAAGATGCAAAAGAGCGCGAGAAAAAATTTGCGGAAGGACTTGGTTTGAGTATTATGGCTTTTAAATCATTTGCGATCACAGCAGCCGAAACTAAGCCTGAAACCTCAATTGAGGCAGCGTACGAAACCCGCAACTACGCTAAGGCCAGCGGTAAAAGGTTTTTTGTCCCCCTTACAAGGATTAAACCCTCTAAATTAATGCTCCCAGCCGATACTGCTCGTTTCCACGATCTGTATATGCCAGAAACCTATACCTTGCAAGATACATTTACGTTTACCATTCCCGCTGGTTTGAAAGTAGAAAGTACGCCGCGGCCAGCCATGATACAAAGTCCTTATGGCACTTATGAATTAACGGTAACACCTATGGACAACCAAGAAATAAAAGCGATACGGCGCGTGGTGGTATTGCCCGTTTCGGTGGCAGCCAAGCAATATAATGAAGTAAGGAAATTCTATTTAGACACGATCAAGGCAGATGGCGTACAGGTCGTATTGATAAAGGAGTAGGTATCATTTCTAAAAAAGGCAAAAAAAAAGCACCTCGTTTGAGGTGCTTTTAGTGCGGGAAGCGAGACTCGAACTCGCACAACCGTGAAGTTACTGGTGTTTGAGACCAGCGCGTCTACCATTCCGCCATTCCCGCTATTGCGTTAAGCGGATGCAAAAGTATGGAGACTTTCTCGAACACGCAACAAATATTTCATTTTTAGGTGAAAATTTTTCACTTTTTTTAAATCAGCCTCATTTTCGGCTTCATTTTGGTAGTTTTCAAAGATATTCTGGACACTTTCGCGGAGTTCCTTTTCTGTTTCGTCCACCGTTTTTAGGGTGCGCTCGTACATTTCGGGGTCAAAATCCATTTGCAAGTCCATAATAGCCTCGTTAATATCCATCATTTCCATCAAAAAATCTTGCGGCAACGTATCGGGATTGGACGCGTCGCCCAGTAGTCCTTTCAGTTGCAAGATATAGGCTACCCGTTGGTCAAAATCGGATAAAGTAGCAAACGCAGCATTGTTCAGCGTGGATTGCTCCACCGCCCATTCTTGCTTTTCCTCATCATCAAGGGAAAAGAAATCGGGGTGAAACGCACGACTGTTTGCATAGAATTTTTTGCGCAAAGCCGCCTCATCTATTTTAAAGGACAACGGTAGCCCCATTAACTCAAAATAATCCATAATTTAAAAGAACCGTGAAAACAAATGCCTCCAAAGATCCAAGCCTAAGGCATATACCATTAAACCAATGAGTAAGAAGAAACCGACGGTAACGGCTTTTTCCAAAAAGGCATCACTTACTTTACGGCCTGTAACGACTTCCCAAATCAGGAACATCACATAACCGCCATCCAATCCCGGAATAGGTAAAAGGTTCATAAATGCCAAAACGAGACTCAAAGTAGCCGTCAAATGCCAAAATGCTTCCCACGAAAACTCCGAAGCCTTCGGGAACATATTACCGATACTGATAAAACTACCTAGGTTTTTATTCGCAGAGATTTGACCTGAGAACATTTTTCCAAATGCACTAATCTGGCTACCTAAAAAATTGACTCCATCCTCATAACCTTGTGGAATAGCCCTTAGTATCGAAAACTCTTCCTTTTCAAAGCGCAATAATTTGCTCATGTTCTTGGCATAAACACCGATGGTACCTTCTTCGGTCATGGTCAAAGGAACATTCAACGTATCATTGTTCCTAATAATGCCAATTTCAACAGGTTTCCCCTTATTGCTTTGCGCCTCTATAACAAATTGGTCATAAAAATCGGTGGGTTTACCATTAAAACGAATAATTCGATCTTCGGCCAATAAGCCCGCTTTTTCGGCGGGGCTTGCCGCGGAGGTACTTCCTACAAAAAACGGAATACGAGGGGATAAAAGTGCCGATTTGGGTACTCCCCTATCGGTTACCTTACGCGCTATATCATCGCTAATGCGGATTATTTGTTCTTGTCCATTGCGTACCACTGTTACGTTGCGTTCGTTACCCAAAACTACTTTTTCTAAAAACGTAACCGTTTCGAACCGCTCAAAGGGTTGATCTCCAATTTTGGTAATTAAATCGCCATTTTGGAAACCTTGCTGGATCAGAATAGAATCAAAAGCAGTTCCATATTGCTTCATTTCGCTTGTTGGAAGGTAATCCCGACCACAAACCCACAAAATCATTGCGAATATAAAGAAGCCTAGGACAAAATTGACAGTTACCCCACCCAACATAATAATAAGGCGCTGCCAGGCTGGTTTTGAACGAAATTCCCAAGGCTGTGGAGGCTGATTTTTGAATTCGGTATCCATACTTTCATCCACCATACCTGATATTTTGACATAACCACCCAACGGCAACCAGCCAATACCGTATTCCGTTTCGCCTTTTGTTTTTTTCCAAAGGCTATTAAAAGGAGGGGCATCAAAAAACAAATAAAACTTTTCAACGCGTGTTTTAAACCATTTTGCTGGTAGAAAGTGACCCATTTCATGCAAAACGATCAATATGGAAAGGCTCAATAACAATTGGCCGACCTTAATTAGAAAATCCATTCAAATATTTAGTTTAACAAAAGAGTGAACCTGTTTATCAGATTCTAATAGTGTAACAATTATAGGGACGCAAAGTTAGGTAAACTTATGCGAAATTAGGAAAAACTTATTTGTTGCTTGTTTTATCGCTCCCATTTTACCCTCGGATGAAACAACTGAATAGTCTCTTTTAAATAGGCCGTATCCATGTGTGTATAAATTTCGGTGGTTGTTATACTCTCATGCCCCAACATATCCTGTACTGCTTTCAAATCGGCACCGCCTTCTACCAAATGTGTAGCAAACGAATGCCTGAAAGTATGCGGACTTACTATTTTATCAATTCCAGCGGCGACCGCCAAATCTTTAATGATATAAAACACCATTACGCGGGTCAATTTTGCGCCCCTCCGATTTAAAAAGACGTGATGCTCGTTGCCCGGAGCAATGTCCATCAAGTTGCGTACTTGATTGGTGTACATCGTCACATATTTCAAGGCTTCATCCCCAATAGGCACAATGCGTTCTTTATTATTTTTACCAATCACCTGTAAGTATCCCTCTTCCGTATGTATTTGCCTTAATTTGAGTTCTGTGAGTTCGCTCACCCGCAATCCAGAAGCATACAAGGTCTCCACAATAGCCCTATTGCGCACACCAAGAGGCTCTGACAAATCAATGGTATCCAGCATATTACGAATATCATCATAGGATAAAACATCGGGTATTTTACGGTGGTATCTTGGTGAATCGAGTAGATGCGTGGGATCTTTATCCACAAGGTCTTCTACCATTAGAAATTTATAAAAAGCCTTAATCCCAGAAATAATTCGAGATTGGGTTGTGTTTTCCAGCCCTAGGTCGTTGATCCAAAGGATAAAAGCGTGAATATCGTTGGCATTCACTTGTAGCGGCTTTATTTCGCTACCAATAATCTCGAAATAGCGCACCAATTTGTGCACATCATTGAGGTATGCATCAATGGTATTGGCACTCATAGAGCGCTCCAAAAGGAGGTATGCCCTAAAGGCAACAATTGCAGAAGGCCAGTTCATCATGCACAAAATTAAGACAATAATAATAAATTCGTCAAACTATGGTTAAAGTTAGTCGTTATGCCTTGTATCTTTGGCATTAATATCCGTTGTTTGTGGCGGAATTACGAAAATACAGATAGACTATCCCAATACAACAAACACAATACATGTCTTTAGCATCGGTAACTATACCCGCAGCGCATCGAATATGGGCGTTTATTTATTTAGCGGGTGAAAGTTCGTGTAGGAGCGTTCAGTATATTGTTCGTCCGCATTTGAACCTGCATATACATTGGATCAATTATCTTTTAGGAGTTGCCCCAAATTTCCTCGCTGGCATATATGTCCCGGCCTGTTACACATTTCTTATGCCTTATATTATAGAGCGCAATCCGGATCTACGCATTTTTGACCCGTTATACTACCGTTTTTCGGCTTGTGTATTTGCATTAATGGGTGTTTTGGGCTGGGAAGTAGCCCAGCAATTCACCCGAAAATTCTATTTTGATCCCGATGATAT
>JBEAVK010000451.1:0-14912 GCA_041160955.1 Bacteroidota bacterium | reverse complement strand
GGGAATAAGGTAAAGTGTGGGCATTTAGGTGTACTTATTTTATCATTTGCTGCACCATTTAAACGCAGGTAATGAGCGATAGAGCGACAAAGGTAGTGCATTTCACAAACAAATAAATTTTCAGTGGCCTAAGTACACCCCTGCTAAAACACTACTCCTTTTGATATAACTTCATATTTATGATTAAAAGTGATATGGTACCCACCAATTCTTACAGTTGCAGCATTAAAACCCTTGGAATTTATCGCCATAAAGTCAGCATAGAAAATGATTGGAATTTTTAGGTTTTTGTCTATTTTAATAAATCTATTTGACTTTTTGCTGATTGCTTTAAATGCTCCATAGTATTGGATATCAGGAATGAGTGTTACCGAAAAGTATATATCATCGGAGATATAGGCTGTAAATGACGACGACAGATCCCGACCATAAGCCTTAGACATCTCCTCTATTCCGATTTTAATTTCTTCGGAAATTTTAGTTTCTGTTAAGTCGTAATAGATGTTTTTGTTGTGCGCGCAGGAGCAAAAAACAATAAATAATATGGTGACAATTGAAATGTATTTCATAAATAAGTTATTTTTTAGGTAGTGCTAACGATCTATCTTTTCTACAAATACCGTCTTAAACTTCTTTTTCGTTCTTTTTTTGATTAACCGAAACTTATATGTAGATCCACCCATAGCTAATGTGGTAATTGAAATTTTGTGATTTTTCAAATCCTCAACCCTATTACTGGCAACATAAAATGGTCGTATATTTAAGTAAAATTTTCCTTTTTCTAACTCCAACGGATATAATCTATATACAACATTGGTATCATTGTCACTAAAATAATCTGAAACATCAGTTTCTTTAACAATCACTATGAAATACCCATTGTATTTGAATGACCGCTTTATCATAAAACTTTCGTAATAAACATGAATAATACTATCCTTTTCCATACTTATTTGATGCGTTTTCACCAAAGCATCATAATAGAAATCATATCCCTGCGAGAGCAATCCGCCAAATCGAAAAAACAACAAAAATGAGACTAATGTGATTTTAAATAACATAATTATTTGGTTTAATAGTGGAAAATTTATTTATTTGAATCGTAGATTGCCCCCCGCCGAGTTGTAAATATATACCCGTAGTGTTTCAATCGTTTTTACCCTAATGGTCTCTCTGACGTACTTTTGTGAACATATAATTATCTTTCTCTACGGTAAGCTTATACTCGCTCCCCCCGCCATGAGCAAAACGATATTTTTTCCGACCTTCTTTCGTTACCCGAAAATTATTGATTGACAATTGGCCCAATCCGTACATTTCAACATAATCTACGCGAATAACATAAAAACTATTACGTCTTTTAGTTTTAACCTTCAATAATTTATCCGTTAATAATTTATCATTAGGATTGTTTAACGCCGCTGATGGGATTACCTTACCTTCAAAATAAAAGTAACGATCTTCGTTTAGAAATATCTTTTCCTTTTTCAGAAATAAGATATGATCTTCTATACACTGCGCAAAAATAGCCTCTTTACTATTTTGTGCTATTAGATTAACCCAAAATACTAGAAGAAGTAAGTGTAATAAAATGCTTTTTTTCATAAAATTTGTTCATTTTGGTAGAGCAAACTATTTCAATGAAGCACTTATTTTATACTGCACATATTTAATTTTACGCCCTTTCGCCAAGTGCATTTCCTCATAACGCGTTTTCATCTCCAATTCAGGATAAGCCAAAGGCGCATCATAAATATCAAAGTTTTCGTACAACAAAACACAGGCTGGATCTTCTGCAATAGTATCCAACGTAAATTTGTAAAAATCGGGGTCATCGTGCTTGAGGTGTACCAAGCCACCCGGCCGGAGCACCCGACGGTAAATGTCGTGAAAATTATGGGAAGTTAATCGGCGGGTATATTTGCTTTCGCGGGGAAAGGGATCGCAAAATGTGATCCAAATTTCGTCTATTTCATTAGCCGCAAAAAATACGTCCAAAATTTCAATACGGGTGCGCAAAAAAGCAACATTGTGTAGCCCCGCATCTAGTGCCTGTTTAGCACCTACCCACAATCGGTTGCCTTTGATATCCACCCCAATAAAATTCCGATCGGGGAACTTTTCGGCCAATCCTACGGCATATTCTCCTGCTCCGCAAGCCAATTCCAAGGTAATTGGGTTATTATTTTTGAAATGTACTTCATTCCAGCGTCCTTTCAAGTCTATGGGTTGAAGTCCAATTCCAACCAATTGTGGCTGCTGAATATCGTAACATTCATATACGTTAGGAAAAGACAGTACATCTGCAAATTTTTTTAGTTTGTTCTTACGGCTCATTAATTGTGTGCTATAATGGTGAATATCAATGATGGTAGTAAAAACATCATTGATATTTATCTGTCAACTTATTTTAGACCTTTGTAACTGCCCAGCCGCCACCAAAAATTCCCAGAGGGAATATATGTTTATAGGCTAAATAGGGTAAATTGCCCAAATCCTGTAGGGATTTTATGTAAAAACGCGCAAAATAACATACATTCCCTACGGGAATTGAACCAGATTTTTCATTCCACCCTATAAACATACATTCCCTCTGGGAATTTGGGTGGCGGCTGGATAGTTACAAACCTTTAATATTTCTTAAGCCTTTACAAAAGCCTTTACAAGATCCAAGGCCATCGTTTCCTGTACTTTTTGCTCCACTTCCGACTGTACCTTTACGGTCAGCGTTCCGTCTTGCATTTCTGTTTCGCCCGCCAATGCAACAAATGGAATATTGCGTTTTGAGGCATATTCAAATTGCTTTTTCAACTTGCCTGCCTCGGGGTAAACTTCCACAGAAAGACCCTGTTTGCGGAGTTTTGTAGCGCATTCAAAGGCATATTGCTGGGTAGTGGCATCAAAAGAGGCGATCAATAGATCCACGGAGGTCAATAAGGACGTTGGGAAAAGATCCAATTGCGCCATGACATCGTAAATGCGATCGGCACCAAAAGAAACGCCCACTCCCGATAATCCGGGTACGCCAAATACGCCTGTCAAATCGGCATAGCGGCCACCGCCACCAATACTACCCATAATTGCACCTTTTGCGGCCACTTCAAAAATACAGCCCGTATAGTACGACAGGCCACGCGCTAGGGTCACTTCAAATTGAAGTTCGTTGGTCAATGGCGTATTGGCTAAAAAACGATAAACGGTATCTAATTCATCCAAACCGAGCGTTCCCGTTGGGCTATTGGCCAACAAAGGCCGTAAATCGGCGATGGATTTAGCGGCGAGTGTTTTTTCAATTTGGGTAATGGCATCGTCGGAAATACCTCGTTCGGTCAATTCTTTACGCACGCCCTCAATACCAATTTTATCCAATTTATCAATGGCCACAGTCATGTCCATAAATTGGTCGGGAATCCCGGCGGCTTCGGCCATACCAAACAGTACCTTTCGGTTATTGATCTTGATCGTTACAGGGACATTCATCCGTGCAAATGCCTCGTCGTAAATTTGAACCAATTCGGCCTCAAACAATAGGCTATCGGAACCAATGACATCAGCATCGCATTGGAAAAACTCGCGGTAACGCCCCCTTTGCGGGTTGTCGGCGCGCCAAACAGGTTGAATTTGGTAACGTTTGAACGGAAAAGTCAACTGACCTCTATTCATCACTACATAGCGGGCAAAAGGTACGGTTAAGTCGTACTTTAAGCCGCGATCTGCGATGGCCGATTGCACTTTTGCGGAGTTTTTGGCGTTCAAATCTTCTGCATCGACTTTTTCGAGAAAGTCGCCATTATTGAGGATTTTGAACAATAATTTATCTCCTTCTTCGCCGTATTTACCGGTCAAAGTAGAGAGGTTTTCCATGGCTGGGGTTTCTAATGGCTGAAAACCAAATTGTATAAATACTGATTTAATTGTATCAAAAATAAAGGTGCGTTTCCGCACTTCTTCCGGCCCAAAATCTCTTGTTCCTCGCGGAATCCCTGGTTTTTGCATATTAATTTTTATTATTTACTATACTGTAAATTAAGTTTTTTATACACGTAGTATATTTTCCACCACAACGTAGTGTCCACTTTTTCCACCACAAAAGTGCACAAAGTTCACAAAGACGTAGCGTAGGCGCTTCGCTTATTTTTTAGAACACAAAGCGTTGCGTACTCTTTAGTGTACACAACGCTTTGTGTTCTTTGTGCACTTTTGTGGTAGAAAAGCATGATGTATTTATAAAAAAACTTATTTTACACTGTAATTACACCAATTTATATAAATTTTAATGGTGTATTGGTCTTATCTAATTACTGTAATATCGCCACTATACTCTAGTTCTACGCCATCGATAAACTGCACTGAAGCATACCAAACATAGACACCTGTATCTGCTATTTTGCCATTAATGGTGCCATCCCAACCTTCATTGGGCTCATTGAATGGAATATTTTTGCCTTCAAATACCAATGCCCCCCAACGATCATATACCCTGAATACTTTCATTGCAGTCGCTGCTGGCCCCGAAAATCCGGTAAAGAAATTATTCGGAAATATGCCTGTAGTTGGATCAAAAATATTTGGAAAATAAATGGGTCTTTGTTTATTCACGGTAAGGCGAATCGTTGCGGTGTCAATACAACCATCAGCATCGGTTATTTTGGCCAAATACAATTGTGACCCAGTAGCTGTTATCAATGGCTCTGAACAGTCGGTACAACTCAGCCCCTCAGCAGGAGTCCACAAAAAAGAAACGGGACGACCCACTGGCCCAGTGGTTGTAGATGTTTGTACGGTATAACCCAAGTCGATGGTCACATCGGTGGGCGACAACAATAAAGTGAGTGGTAACGGTTGGGTTAGTGTTGCAAAAACAGAGTCGATACAACCCGATTGATCGCGCACTTTAGCCCAATAGTCACCAGCAAACAATGTTGTCAAAACATTGCTGGGTTGATAAACGTTCCCAGTAGCACTATATTCATAGTCAGGTCGCCCGCCGGAAGCACTTACTTCTATCTCGCCGGTCGGTAATCCGGCGCAAAGCAAATCCTTGGTACGGATCAATTCGATATCCAGTTCGGGTGGTTCAATGATACTCACACTGCCAACAATTGTGCAATCATTGCCATCGCTGGCCGTAACGGTATAATTGCCCGGCGCGAGGTTGATCGCTTCTTTATCAATTTGATTATCAGACCATAAATAGGTAAAATTACCAACGCCACCACCGGGGTTTGCAATACCAATACCATCGTTCAAATTGTAGCAGGTTACATCAATGGTATCCATGTTCAAAGTAACCGGCGGATTATCTGTAACAGTAACGGTAAAAGTGCCCTTGCATAATTCGGCATCTATACCTAATACAGTGTAAATACCCGCCGAAAAGCCGCCCTGTACATTATTCACCTCAAAGCCTGAACCCCAATTGAACTGGTATGGGGCTTCGCCATTGGTTACGTTGAGCGTTATTTGTCCATTAGCGTCGCCGGTACATAATGGCTTTTGTATATCAGGTACTACGGTAAGTTCGAGTTCTTTTACATTGATATCCAGTTCAGTGGTACAATTATTAAAGTCGCTTATCACGAGTTTATACACGCCGATGGTTAATCCAGTGAGTGTATTATCGGTAGTAAATGGCCCATTATTCCAACTGAATTGATAAGGCGGCGTACCCGATTTTATATTATTGATGGTGATGGCTCCATTGCTGCCACCATTACAATCGGGGGCTGCGATGAGCGTATCTACGGTTACATCAGGGAATACGTTGACATATTGGACATGGGTTACTTTACAACCTAAATTGGTGGTTACAGTAAGTACCACAGGTTGAGATCCGGATTTTTCAAACTTGACAGCATGTGGGCCTTTTCCAACAGCGATAAGGGGTGTTGCTTCCGCTCCGAAACTCCATTGCCATTTGGTAATACTGCCCAAATTAAAAGTAGATTGATCCACTACTTGTACGGTTTCTCCTAGGCAAATGGCATTCGGGATGGTGGTAAACATGGCGTCTGGGCCTTGAAACTCCCCTGTTCCGCCAAATTCAACACCAAAACCGTTACCCGACAAACTAAAATTATTGACACATAATGCGTATGTTTTACCCGCTACCATATCAAGTGGTGCCAGCCAGGCATTATCGCCAGGATTGGAGCAACCTGCATCCTCGGAGATATCGGGATCGCCCATGCGTAAACCAGTTGGGCCGAGGCATGGAGCCGAATTTACACCGTTGGACTCCCCAGAGGCCATACAGCGGACAATTTGCCTGCCAGCACAATTGATAGTTCCACTGGATACACCATTGGGCAATTCGTACATGACAAAATCAAGATCATCGGGACCATTATTAGGTGTTAATGTAAAGGTAAGTGGGCCGGAGACAGAACACGTCCAGACAAACCAAGTCGAATTGGATTCGTTATTGACGGAAGAAAGACCATTAGAAAAACAGTCGGCACCGTCCAATTCGGAGTTATCATTCCCTGCACCAGTCACGTTTTGCACCACAAAGGACGATTTATCGCACAAAATAGACGCTTGCGGGCAGTCGCTCTTTGGGTCAACTGGCGGGTTGTAGTTATTGAGGCAAAACTGGAAAGTACCCACTTGTCCACCACCGCCTTGTACCCGTATGAGGTAGGTAGAACCTACAAAAAGGCCACCTTGATACAGTTCGGCAACATTGGAACCAGGAGTACCACTGGCGCATTCGAGCGTTTCCAGCAGCCCTCCACAATTACCAAAATGGAGTGAAACTACGGGGTTTTTCAAAGTCCCTCCAGAGCCATTAGGGGTGGCACCACGAATGGTAATATTTACGTCGGTGGAGAGTGCCGTAAATGAAAACCATACGTCATTTTCCGTTGGACAACCAACGGGGTTAAAATTAGTGGGCGTGGCGCCCACATTGGTAAAAGCACCGGATTCGGTACAAAAAGCCGTTACGTCAGTGATGACAATCGGGTTATCGCACTCGTTATTAGACGGTTGCGCATAGGCTGTAACTACCATCAAAAAGGTAGTGCAACAGGTGAATAGTAGTTTCCTCATGGTGTGTTTTTGTACACTAAAAAGCACAATTGAAGTATAAGACGCAAAAATAGGCGGATATGTTGGATTAGTTATTGAATTTACAAAAAAATTGCAGACCTGTAAGCCGGATTCTGTACACTAACCGAGGTTAATGCCCTTGTCATTTATCTGGACCACAGCATCGCTGCTGGGTTCTGTTCTGCCTACCCCCCTTGCAGCACCCGCGAGCCGCAGGTGGGAGCCTTTCAACTCCGCAAGGTGTACATGGCATTTCAATCCGCGAGGTTTATCCATATCCTTAGTTGCCTAAGAACACCGTGCGCTCTTACCGCACATTTTCACCCTTACCCCACCGAAGTAGGGCGGTTATTTTCTGTGACACTCGCTGTACTTCGCCAAAGCGAAGCCCCACCCGTTAGGTGGCGCGGCGCTCTATATTGTCCGGACTTTCCTCCCGTACCACACAGATGTGCGGCTAAAGGCGACAAAGCAGTCTGCAATTCGGGCGCAAAGTTAATAGGAAGTTTGGGATTTTTTGGGTAAATATGGTGTCGGGTATTGTTTTGAAATAAAAAAAATAAAAATTATTTCCAACATTCCAATTGATTCAATTACCTTTGCATCATCGTACCAGTACATTAATACATTGTAGTCATAATTAGATCATTCGAAAAAGATAAAAATAATGTTTACAACAGCAAGTCGCCTCCATTATTGCGAGGCATTAGAATTATACGCAGCACTCCGCAATAATGGTGCTTCTTGTTTGTTTGAAAGCGCATCGGCGGTGGACAAAAGTAGCCGTATGTCTTTAATAGGGGTGGATCCTTCGCTTGAACTAACGGGGAAAGAAGATCGTTTGGAAATCCGATTATTACAAGAACGCGGACGACCTTTTTACGAATTTATCCGACAAGAATTTGCTGAATTTATCGAATCTGAAAGCAATTCGGGACTTGGATTTGATTTGGTCATACCTCAAATACCATTTTATGGGCCAGAGGAAGACCGGTTAAGCCGCCAAAATATTGCCCAGCCCTTGCGCAGGATGCTGGCTCATTTTTCCAATGCTGAAAAAAACTTTATGGGTTTATATGGTGCATTGGGCTACCGTTTTGTTTACCTTTTTGAAGATATTGCACACCAAAAACCTTGTCCCGATCCTGATTTTCACCTATTTCTATTTGATAATATCCTGTTGTTTAATCACTTAACAAAGGATTTGACCTTGTATGTCACCCGCGATACCGAAGCAGCAACGGCGGAGGCCGAACACGGTTTGAAAGAATTGGTGCAACAAGCGATGGCCAATGGTGATACGGTAGCGCATTTGCCAGTACCTACTTTTTCCAATACCGTTTCACAACCCGATGACGCTACTTTTATGCAACAAGTAGATAAGGGTATTCGCCTGTGTAATGAAGGTGAATTACTGGAAATCGTTTTAAGCCGCAAACAAACGATGCGCGTAGCAGGCGATATGTTGCCTTTATATGCTCGTTATCGCAAAATAAACCCTAGTCCATACTTGTTTTACTTTGATTTTGGTAATGAAACACTGTTGGGTGCCAGTCCCGAACTCATGCTGCGCTACGAAGATGGCCGCGCTACTTTGCGACCGATCAGCGGTAGTATCCGCCGTTCGGAAAACCCTATTGAAGACCACCGCCTGATGATGGAATTGCTCAATTCGCCTAAGGAAAACTCAGAACTGGATATGTTAATCGACTTGGGGCGCAATGATTTGGCGCGGATTTGCAAACCGGGTATCGAGATTGAGCATTACCGAATTATTGAAAAATACAGCCACGTGACGCATACGGTTTCGCAGGTGGGCGGTATTTTACAAGATCGTTATACGGGTTTTGATGCTTTAATTGCCAGCCTGAATGCAGGTACGCTCACGGGTGCTCCAAAAATTGCGGCAATGCATTATATCGAACAAATTGAAAAACATACCCGTGGATATTATGGCGGCTGTATTGGCTGGATGCTCTTTGATGGTGATGTAAATACGGCAATCACGATTAGAACTGCACATATCCGCGATGGATTATTGTCTTTTTGTGCCGGAGCGACGCTGTTGTATGAGTCCGATCCAGAGAGCGAATTGAAGGAAACAAGGATTAAATCGGGGGCTTTTTTGTCGGCAGTAGCCTCCTTGCAAGTGTAAATGCCTATATTTGCGCTATTATCATGCGCTCTTGCTTTTATATCGACTTTAAATGGCTTTGGCTAAAACCTTTTATTTTTCTGCTTATCCTTGGTGGTATGTTCCAATGTACCCCTTCAGAAAATAAAGAAGACCAACAAATCAGGGAATTA
Source organism: Bacteroidota bacterium (assembly GCA_041160955.1). GTDB lineage: Bacteria > Bacteroidota > Bacteroidia > Chitinophagales > Saprospiraceae > M3007. The sequence continues at coordinate 5,552 of JBEAVK010000451.1, read as the reverse complement.
TTGATGACTTGGAACCGCTTATTACTGGATTTAGAGCGGTTTACACCCGGCTATCATGCGCCTTCCAGTGCGCGTATGTTTGCTTATATATCTATGGCCGCTTATGAGGCATCATTGCCCGGCAATTCAGGCTATGCTTCTTTGGAACAAAAAATTGCACCGGGTTATACACCTCTAAAATGGGAAAACCAGCAGCAGCAATTTTGCGTTTTGGCGAGTATTAATGCCGCTTACCGCACAATAACGCCTTTGTTTTTCCCCAATGCGCCCAAAGAATTGAAAGCGCAAATAAATACTACCGCCGAACTATTTGTCTTTCAACACAAACAACAAGATTGTAGCGCATCTACCCTTTTTGGCCAAAAAACAGCAGCCGCAGTTTGGCAATATGCTTTATTGGATGGCAAAGAAACGCACGGCGGCTCCGACTGTCCTTTCCAAAACTATGCAATAAAAACCATCGACAGTACTTTTCAATTGGATCAAGACCATCCCGTTGCGCCGCTTGTACCTTATTGGGGATGTATTCGGCCCTTGGTGGTTGCAATCAAGGATATTACTCCCATTCCTCCACCTATTTTTAGCGAAAAAGTAAATAGTGCGATTCATACACAGGCGATGGAAGTTTTTTCAGCCTCACAACCATTATCCAAAGAAAACCAATGGATTGCAGAATTTTGGAGCGATGACGTGGCAGGGCTTACCGTGACACCATCGGGGCGGTGGATTTCTATTGCCACCCAAGCCATTGAACAGCAATGCCCCAGTTGGCCATTTACTTTAGAAACCTATTTGCGTACTTCTATTGCGTTAAATGATGCGCTTATCATTTGTTGGTATTTGAAATATAACTATAATTTAGAACGCCCGCAAACTTATATCAGCCGTGTGATTCATCCCGATTGGCAATCTTATATGGACGCGCCCCCCTTTCCCGCCTACCCTGCCGGCCATGCTACGCTGAGTGCCGCAGCAGCGGAGGCTTTAACGGGGCTGTTTGGCGATCCGTTTACCCTTTGTGATGCCACACACAAAGGACGAAAGGAATTTGCTGGTATGCCCCGAACTTTTCCTTCCTTTAGGGCAATGGCCAGCGAAAATTCATTTTCGAGGTTACTCACTGGCGTTCATTTCCGTATCGACTGCGAAGAAGGGATGCGATTGGGCACTGAAATTGGAAAAAAGGTGGCAAATCTGCAAATTTCCTCGAATTAAAGTATTTTATGTGTATTATGGGTAATATTCGCTTTAAATGTCGGTATCTCGTGTTGCACCTTTGCACCATTCTTTGCGACTAGGCTCCAACTGCATGGGCATTTACCTACATTATTATTATACATTTATCGTAACAACATGAAAAGCACACTTTTTTCCATTCTTCTTTTTTTACCTGCCATTTTCTATGCGCAAGTACCTACTCAAATTATTCGGGGTACGGTGATCGACAAAGATACCCGCGAACTATTGATCGGTGCCACCGTAAGCATCAAAGACGCTAACCCGAGTATGGGTACAGTGACCGATATCGACGGAAAATTTGCATTAACTGCCGTTCCAACAGGTCGGGTACAAGTTCAATGTGCCTATATTGGTTATGGAACTTGGTTGAGCGATCCATTTATCCTGAATTCGGCGCGCGAACAAACACTTGCTATTGAACTCACCCAAGCGTCGGTTTCGGGCAATGAAGTGGTTATTTCCGCTAAAAAATTTGGTAATGAACCGCTCAATGAGGTGTCTATCCTGAGTGCGCGCTCGTTTTCGGTGGATGAAACCCAGCGTTATGCGGCTTCGGCCAATGATCCGGGGCGTATGGCGCAGGGATTTCCGGGGGTACAACCCAGCCGCGACAATCGCTCTGATATTGTGGTGCGGGGCAATTCGGGCATTGGGCTGCTTTGGCGTTTGGAGGGTATTGATATTCCCAATCCGAACCACTTTGCCCGCCGAGGTTCGTCGGGTGGCGGTATCACGGTTTTTTCGGTAAGTATGTTGGGTAATTCCGATTTTAGCACGGGTGCTTTTGCGGCTGAATATGGCAATGCTTATTCCGGTGTTTTTGATATTCGCCTCCGCAAGGGCAACAGCGAAAAGCGGCAATACACGTTCCGAGCAGGTATTTTGGGGCTCGATTTTAGTACCGAAGGTCCCTTTAAAAAAGGAGGTAGGGCTACTTATTTGCTCAATTATCGGTATTCTACCCTTGGAATATTGAATAAAATGGGGATTTACCTCGTAGGCGAGCGCGTGAACAACACATTTCAGGATTTGTCTTTTAACGTATATGTTCCTTCTAAAAACGGTAAATCTATGTTGACGTTTTGGGGCATAGGTGGCGTGAGTAGCGAAATAGAAGTCGCCAAAAAAGATACCACCACTTGGAAACAATATTCGGATTATGTGGGGGGCGATTTCATCACCAATATGGGGGCTGTGGGTGCCACCTACCTCACTCCGGCAGGCCGCGATGCCTATATCAAAACCCATTTGGCCGTGATGGGGCAGGATATTCTTTTTACTGACGATACGTTTAATACCCGCAATATTAGCCTCAAAAACACCGTAAACCGCGAAAAATACAAAGAAGGGCGTATTGTATTGTCGTCGTTTTACAATAAAAAAATATCGTCGAGGATCAACCTGCGGACAGGTATTTTCCTGAACCAAATTTTATACGATTTGGATAGAAAAACGGAGGGAGAGGCGACCCCGATAGCGGCAAAAGGCAGCACTCAATTGATACAACCTTATGCCCAATTGCGCTTGCGCCCCACAGAACGGCTGACGGTAAATCTAGGTGTACACGCGATGTATCTCACACTCAATCAACAACATAGCGTAGAGCCACGCGTGGGCGTAAAGTACCAATTGGACGAAAAACAATCGCTCAGTGCGGGTTGGGGTGTGCACAGCCGGATGCTACCTATTGGTAATTATTTTACCCAAATAGGCGGCGTGGAAGTCAACCGCGATGCCAATTTTATCCGTGCGCAACACTATGTTGTGGGATACGATCTTTTGCCGGGGCGCAACCTGCGTTTTCATATTGAGGGTTATTACCAACGCTTCAAAGATGTTCCGGTTGCTGCTCAAGCAGGCAGTTCGTGGAGTATTTTGAACACGATGGATGGCTTTGCCAAATATCGTTTGATCAATGTAGGTGGCGGTAATAACCGAGGTATTGATATCACGATAGAGCAATCGTTTCGGAAGGGTGCGTTCTTTTTAATTGGCACTTCCTTATCTCGTTCCCGCTACACGGATGCCCAAGGCAGGGCATTTTCGACGGCTTTTGATAGCGGTATTTCGGCTACATTTATGGGCGGAAAGGAATGGAGGGTATCGAAAACGGGTGTACTTCAATTGGGTACCAAATTGATCTATAATGGCGGACAACGGTTGACGCCCTTATTGGCCAACCAAACTGTTTCGCGTTATTCCCGCGATCCGTTGCTCGATGATTCTAGGGCATTTACGGACAAGATTGATGCGTATTTCCGGCCTGATTTGCGTGTTTCTTACCGCAAAAATGCGCGTAAAGCGGCTTGGCAGGTGGCATTGGATATTCAGAATGTGGCCAATCGCCAAAACATGGATGCTTTGTCGCGGAGGTATGATCCAGATACGAATAATTGGGTATATCGCAGTCAGAGTGGTCTTACGCCTATATTGTCGTTCCAGTTGGATTTTTAATTTTAGTGCGGTGGGATTAATTTTTTTCGGATATTTGCTATAAAAATATAATTCCTAAAGAGTATAAAAAGAATAAGGCCAATTATCAAAATAATGCAAAAAATATTACCCTATAAATCGATCAATGTACCAATACCGTATCCAATTGGCAAAGCCGAAATGGAGCAAATAGCCACGATCAGCGACCAATACGCCCTTTTTTTAAAAGAATATTCCAATGGAGGGTATTTTTTTGAAAATGCATTACATTTACTGGGTAGCAATGATGGAGATGTAGATTTTGATATTTTTGTGTTTAATCGTTTTGTAAAAGACATTTACAAGTCGAAAGTGGCAGGTTCTTTCTTTTTTGCGGAAGACCTTTTTGGCCATTTATTTGCTTTTCGAGATTCAAAAGTATTTTTAATGTCTATTGATGCTGCGGAGTATAAATTTGTCGCCGATAGTTTTGAAGATTGGGTGAATATCGTGATGGATGATCCCGATTATTATCTCGGCTACACATTTGTACAAAATGCTGATTTTCAGACTATTAAAAAATTAGGTGAAGGATATAGAATGGGCGCAACAATGCCTTTTGTGCTAGGTGGGGAGTATAATATGGAAAATTTGCGCCTGAAAAATTATAAAGAAAATTTAAAATTTAATGCTTCCATTGCCCATCAAATTTCAGATGTACCAGATGGAACTCCAATTCAATTTAAAATTATATAATCCTGCGAATCATGGGTTTTAATTTTTAATAGATTGATATTCAAACACTTGCCATTGAAGATTTCGTAAACGTAACGCCCTAAAAACCAATCTTTGCCCCAAACCATGGTGAGCCCTAACGCCTGCTTTCAAAAGAATAAATTAACATAAAAACCACCAAACAAATACAGTAAAATTTTGTTTCAAAATACAATAATTATGCAATAATTAATCTAAATGTATTATGAAAAGCATTCTATCTATATTTTATATTTTGTTTTTAGGACAAATTACCGTTTTGAATAGTCAATTGGTTTATTTTGGAGCGCCTACACCTACAGCACAAGGTGGCGCTTTAGGGGATGAGAACATTTGGGTTATGAACCTCGCAACTTGTGAATACTGCCCGGTATCCAATTTTACGCTTATTAATCTTATTTGGATACATATTTTACCCAATGGGGATTTATTGGTACAAGAAAATAGTGGCCCTGTTACCAGATTCAGTATGCCTAGCCTTACGCCGGTATGGACTACTTCTCCTAATTTCTACTATTCAAGTCCATATACTCACCCGAATGGAAATATTTATATCGCTGGCAATAATATGCTGCAGACGTTTAATCCAACTAATAATACGTTTACGGTTGTTGGTAATTTGCCTTCGGGCTTAGAAATTATGTCCCTACTTTGGTACAATGGTTCGCTACATGGCTCCGGCGGCCCACCTGCTGGTCTGTATCAAATACCTATCAATAATCCGAGCAATACCACATTTGTAGCGACTTTTTCTCAACCGCTTAGCAGCCTCACAACTATGGCATCGGGAGCAACGCTCGCGAGTTGGCTTGGAGGTGGGCAATGGTCACAAACTGATTTTGGATACTATGATTTTGCTACTGGAAACCTTAACCCGATTTGCCCTACACCGCTCAATAACGTAGGTGCATCAGTAGAAATTCTACCTCCCAACATACCACTACCTTGTGTTTGTTTACCTTCTTCTGCTGGGTTGCCTATCGGTAACGCAACCTTCAATGTGTGCGTGCCTAATTCGGCAAATACCACTACACAGTTTGATGCCGGTGTTATCGTGGACTATAATGATGGCGTTAATTATATCCTTTATACTAACCCTAATAACATTTTGGGTTCCATATTAGCCC
>JBEAVK010000450.1:0-22936 GCA_041160955.1 Bacteroidota bacterium | reverse complement strand
GATAATTGTAAGGAGCCATAGGAGCGTTTTGTTGAGCAGGTGAATGTGTTAAAAAGAAGACGTTGAATGAATAACGTTAAAGCAATGACGTAAAAGAGTAAGTAAAAGTTGGATTGGTCAGATAAAAACTTAAAAAAGATATGCAACATCGAAATGGTGGCAAATTCCGATGTTGCATATCCAAGGGTTTAACTTAAATTTTGTAGGTCTCGGATCAAAATACTGTTTCGATTAAAATAAATCAAATTCGATTTACGCAAATCATTGAGTACAGATGTTACCGTTTGGCGGCTAGTACCTGTCAAATTAGCAATTTCCTGCTGCGTCAACTGGTGTTTTACCAATGTTTCATAACCTACTTTACGACCTTCGCGTCCAGCAGTATCGACCAAAAATTCGATGATACGCTCACGAGCATCTTTCAATACCAATGAAGAGAGGCGATCTTCCACACGCATTAAGCGCTGGTTAAGGTGTTGTAGGCAAGAGAACATCAGGTTTGAATTGGTTTGCATGAGGTGTAAAAAATCGGACAATCTAACGGTCAAAATTTCCACCTCGTCGCCCATGGCCTGTGCGAAATCACTGTGGTTTTTTTCGCCTGCGATAGCCAAATCTCCAAATGGTCGTTCCGGCTGAAGAATCTCCTTGATTACCTCGCGACCATCCAAAGCGAATGTGCCAATTTTAATCTTCCCTTTCAAAAGAAAATATAGGAATTCTGCCTTTTCATCGGGCATGTAAATAAAGTGGAAGCGGTTTACACGTTTCAGTTGCGTACAATTTGCCAATTGTTCTAACTCCGCTGGTTGAAGAGCAGATAAGATGGGCATACGCGCAAGCAGTTGAATTTTGTTTGAATTTTCCATAACCCTTGTAAAAGTAGTAGTTTGTAAATAAAATTTGGATTAGAGCCACAATTAATGATACAAATGTATGGTGAAGGCCATTTCTGGAAAAATACATAAATGTCAATTTGTCGGTAAAAAACAGGGCTCACCTTTTTTATAAATATCTGATAATAAATATTTTATAAAAAAAATGAGCCCTAAAAAATACTAAAAAAATGATTTTTAATTCTTAAATAAAACCTTAATTACTCAATTTTTATTCTGATTCCATTAGAGTGCGAGGTGAATTCGGGAGCATACATGGATTGTAGGGTCGAAATACCAAAGGACATATTGCCTTTATGGGTAGCCACCAACGGATATTCTAACACGAATGTTCCGCGCGGTAGATAGTCTATAAAGAAATGCGTCGCCAAATCGCGGGTACTTTCGTAATAACCCAAACCGCCTTGGTACCTGTAACCGCTCAATACATTTTTGGGTTCGCAACCCGACGGGCGCATATCCTTTAAATGCACAAATTCCATCTGCCGATCCGACCTGATTTCGATCCGCACTTTTACTTGGTCGCCTACTTGAATCTGATCGCCCTCTTTTATGGCCTCTAACATTGGGCCTTTTGCTGAGTTGCGCTCCCTGAAAATCGTACGAACAATGGTCAAACCCGTTTTTTTGAACGTCGTAATATTGTCCAAATCATCAAAATACTGGCGATAGGCAGCACCCCAGACAATGGTGTTGTTCGGGTTTTTAACGCTCACCTCCGACCAAGACGGCTTCATCTCACTGCCGCTCCAGGTTTGTTTAAAATAGCCACTGCCGGGTTCGTATTCCTTGGGGTTTATTTTTTGTCCACCCAAGGTTACTTGTACGTTTTTGGTGGATTCCAACCAGTTATCGCCAGTAAGCAATAAAGCGTAAATAGCCTCAGCGGTTGCTTTGGTACTTTCCCAGCGGTTGGTTTGCTTATTCTTGAGCAACCAAATCCTAAGGTCATCCACAGCGGTACGATCTGCGGCTACTTCATGGAATACCTCAATCATAATGGCTTGGGTTTCTACGGGCAATTGGTACCAATACATCCCCCAATCATTGGGCCAATACATCCCTAATTCCTCTTTGACCATGGCGCGTTCTTTCAACGATTTTACGATGCTTGCGGCCAATGTTTTATCACCAATACGGTAGGTCACCAAGGCCAATAATCCTTGTTCGTATAAACTTTTACTTGTCCAATGTTTTCCTATCAAATTTGTATAAAAAACAAAAATTTTATCCGGTTTATCCACCTTTGAAAACGACCTTGCATAGAGGTATTGAATAACAAGACTGCTCAAATGGTCGTCGTCCCATTTGGCTTGGCCTCTTTCGACCCTTTGTTTAATTTCCTCGTAATTTTTATCCGCCTGTACTTGGCAAAAGCCCATAGCACGATCCATCATATTGGCTGCTGTGGCATCATTTTGGAGGTTAAATGCTTGTAACCGCTCTAAATGCGCCATACCACATACAATATGCTGTGTAATGCCCCAACTTTCTTGTCCACCCGGGAACCAAGGCCAACCGCCATTTTCAGACTGTCGTTCGCTCAAGGTATTAATGGCGCGTGTACGCTCGTCGGCCATTTTATTAAGGTCGAATAAAAGCCCAATTTGTTGCTTTTGCTTGGCTTCGTCCTGCGCATCCAATACCCAAGGCGTTTCTTCCAATAAAGCGTATTTCAACTCTTGATTTTTACTCAAATTAGATTCCAACGCCTTTGTGCCTTTCCAACGGTCGTAAATACGGCGGATGGCCGGCATTTTCTCCGTAATAGAACCCGCTAACGTATTGGCATAGAAGCGGCTAAATACCTGCTCGCTGCACTCGTGCGGAAACTCCATCAAATAGGGGAGTGATTGCACTGCATACCAAGCCGGATTGGACGTAAATTCCAAAGTATAAGACATGGGAGTACGTGTTGCAGATGGTTTCCATTCATCAAAACGGAAAGTCTTGTTTTGATTCCCGCGCAAAGCCATTGGAAGGCTTTCGGTGACCAGCATCCGATTGGTAACCACAGGCACGGTGCTTTCTTCGCCGTCGCGCCCTGTTTTACTATCAGCAAACACGCGCCAAGTAACTGCGCCTGTAAAATCGGTGGGAATGGATATTTTCCAACGGACAGCCGTGGATTGCTTGGCACCAACGGAGAACGTAACGCCCGGTGCGGTTAATCCCAATTCCTTTTCCAAAGGTTTTAGGGTTGCTGCATCCATCAAAGCGAGACTGGCCGTACCTGTTGTGGCAGCGTCTGTGAGGTTACTGATTTTTGCGGCAAATTCCAGTTCATCGCCAGCGCGGAAAAAACGGGGTGCATTGGCGGTAATCATCAAATCTTTTTGCGTCACTACTGATTTTTCGGCCAAAGCGTATTGCAACTCCTTGGTATGCGCAAAAACCTGAAATTTCCACCGAGTAAGCGCTTCATTCATTGTGAATTTGACCAACACATCGCCATTGGCATCGGTGCGTAATTCTGGGAAAAAGAAGACGGTTTCGTTGAGGTTAGTACGGATTTGAGCGGGGTAAGGGGTTGGGGTAGTTCCGCTTTTTTCTACTTTGTTTAATAACGCACTATCTTCTACTTCCAAATAGGCTACGGGTGAGGATCTTTTATAGTTGTCTCCAGCAGCTTCCTTTTGCATTGACATGGCGGGTGCTGATGCTGACATAACTTCTGGGGCGCCACCATAATCACCAAAAGAACGCCGAAATCTGCCCCGATTACCATACAACGGGAAATCATACCAGTTCAGTTCAGGGTAATTGCGGATAGGATCTTGAATGCCATCGTTAGCATCAGATGGGATATAATTCATGCCTTGCACCCCTCCAATGCCTTGCGCGTAAGGATGTTCGGAAGATCTATAAGCATAAAACGGACTAAATGCCCATTGGAACGGCGAAAATTGATCCAATGATGCATCGTACATGGAGGCCGCCAATTCAGCGGCTACTTTTTCTTTATTAGGCCCGGTAATGCGCAAACGCCATTCTTCTTTACCGCCCGGCAGCATCTTATCGCGGAACGTTTCAAATTTAATATCGAGTTTTTTATTGTCGAACGGTATTTGCCAAGTGCTACTACCTGTATAAACACGGTTATCATATACCGCTATCCAATGTGTGTTCATACCGCCGCGATCGGCCTCTCGGATAGGGAATTCAATGGTTTTATTTCCAATGATATTATGCCAAACCGTTTCTACGGGCTGAAATGCGCGATTATTGACCACTAACGAGAACAAACCTGGGAAAGAAGTACCAATCATCATCGTCGCCTTTTCGCCGGGATGGCGTATTTCACTTTTTGCGGTATGCTGAACGCCCCGGAAATCTAAGGCGTTCTTGCGCACTTCTACTGTTTTTTCGGAAGTGACCGTAGCGCCATAACTATCTTTGGCCTCCATCGTCACTTTATAGTGTCCGGGTGCGATATTTTGAGTAGTGAGGTCAATTTTATCCGATTTACCTGTATCAAAATTATAGGTTAAGGCTGCGCCCACGGGTTTCCAGTTTTTAGGTAAATCCTCCTCATTATAGGCGAATGCTGGGAAGTTTTTCCTAAAGGTTGCCTCGTCGATAGTGGTAATATCAATGGCTTGGAAAGGTTTTGTTTTGAAAAAACGATCCGGTGCGCTCAATTTTTGGATGGAAATGCTGCCTTTTGTCGGAATCTTTTTGTCGGCCAAATTATTGGTAATCAAAGACACCGATTTAAGCGAATCCAAAATCGTTTGAGATTCTAGGCTATTACTCAATATTACACTGTATTTACCAATTTTTACGGATGTTTCGCCCGAACGCGTTTCACCGCTTTGATCGGTCACCTCAGCGGTCACCTCGTAGTTGAATGCTGGTGGGTATTGTGCTTCGGGCTGATCGCTAGGAATGGCTTTGAATACAATATCAAATTTGCCATCAATGCCTGATATAGTTGTGCCTTCTGCAATTTCTTGTACCTCATCGTTGTAATAGCCGCCGCCGCATTTGTACCACCACCAAGGTGTCCATGTGCGGCGTATCACCCGCCACGTAACTTTAGAACCATCGGAGGGATTGCCGGCATAATTCATGGCCAAGCCCTTTACGGTCACTTGTTCATTGATGCGGTAACTGCCTTCCATGGGTTCAAAGGTCACCTCAAATTTAGGGCGTTTGTATTCCTCCACTTGTACATAAGTAGTACCACGACCAGCGTCGCCTATGGCTTCAATACTAAAACTACCCGTTAATACACCTGTCGGTAAGACAAATGTGCCGTTAAATGTACCAAATTCGTTGGTTTTAAGATCTATTTTGCCGCGTTCTTGTCCATTTGCATCGCGCAATGTGACCGTGACGCTCGCATTAGCAATAATGGAAGGCGTGTATTTTTCGTTGCGCTGGAGGGCAATCCCTTTGAAATAGATGGTTTGTCCGGGGCGGTACATACCGCGGTCGGTAAAGAATTGTATTTCTCGGCTCTGTGTGGGTTTGGGTTGCGGATAATGATTGAAATTATCCGTGCGGACGGTGTTTTTGCCAGACCTAAAGATCACGTACATATTGGCGTTTTTTCTTTCTCCTTCTACACGTACATTACCATTGGCATCGCTCACTACGGCGCGGATCAAAGTGGACTTATAGCGGTTATTATCCCACCGATATTCCATAAGTTCACCATTAATACCTGCTAAAGGTTGACCTGTGGCGCGGTCAACGACCCAGTAATCGGTATAATCATTTTGAGATGCCAAACGGATCGCAGCAATATTGGTGCAATCAAAAAACGCATAATCGCAGATATCTTCCTTTTTATCAAAATTACCCGTTTTGGATAGAACAATGGCATAGTTACCGGCGGGCAATGGATTTACCATGATTTCGGTCTGGTGTTGTTGGTAGTCGCCTGGGTTTTTAATGGTAAATGCCGTATTGGATACCGCTTTGGCCATTAATAATTTTGATTGCACGTTTTCATAGTTTTGGTTATCGGTATCTTCGGGCCATTCTACAATTTTGTAACGGCCTTTGTCTGTATTTTTATACGATAAATGTAATAAAATGGCTTGTTCTGGTAAATTATGCTGTTCTATTTGCAACTGCAATGTACTGTACTCCAATTGCGCCAATAAACGTTTACAATTATTTGCTCCATAACTATCTGGGAATAAAGCAATGGCACTCCTGCAAATTGCTACCGCATCTTTTATTTGACTTTGGTTCACCCAATAATTGGCTTGATTGTACATAATTTCAGTACAAACCGGTGATGCTTTCCATGATTTTAATAAATCATCAAGTGTCGAAATATATAATTTGTCAACATCATTTCTACTGCTGTTTTCTTTAGCAAAGTCCAATCTGCGCAGTGTCACCTCTACAATGGATGGCGATTGTGGCTTTTTTAAGTGCCATTCGGTCAGTTTTTGGTACATTTGAATGGTGCGCCACTTACCGGAATTCAAATCTTGGGATTCAAATTTGGTTTTTACAAAAGCATCAGGTTGCGCAAAAGCGGACTCTTGATCGAGGTTGAACCGAAAACTGGGTTCGTTCAAATAACTGCTTTCGTTACTCGTATGGGCAATGGCGCGATAAGCCAATATATCCAATAGGGTAGGGTGGAGGCTATTGCCCGAAATGCTGTCGTTTGTACCTTTGCTTATTAGTTCTTTAAAATTACCAACGGGTGTATTATACAGTAATTCAATGGGTTCAACAGACGAAAGATACAGATCTAAAGCGCGTTTTTCAATCTGTGCAGCCGACCAAGTGAGGATATCGCCTCCTTCACCATCGGGAATAGGGGTGCGTTGTGATAGGTTCCAGCCATTGCTTTGTAGGTAATTGTGGTACATTTCGCCTAGCATACTTTGGAGTACGGCTTTGGCGGGTTGGGTAGCCGTTTTTTCTTCTGTTTCAAAGAGTTGTATGGCCTTTACGATACCGTCTTCTTCCAGTTCTACGGTGTATTTACCTTTATAAATGACCGTTTTTAGGATTTGCTCGGTGTTGTTTTCGGCGCGTGCGCGCAGTGCGATGGATTCTACTTTTTCGAGTGCGCTTTTGGGCAGCTGTTGTTGGTCAAGGCTGTCCACGATTTTCCATTCGGATGTATAGTCTCCGGTTGTGGCCATGGTGGTTTTAGTTTTGTTTTTATTGAATAGATGACAAGATGCTAACGTGGCTAATAGGGTAGCTAAGAGAATGCCTTTGAGGGTAACTTGCATAGGTGGTTAATTAAATGAGAGGGAAATTTTCCGCACAAATAACGGAAAAATAGATGAAATGGCGGTGTCGAATATTTTTGTTTTTTCGATGACCGCCGAAGGATGTAGTTTGGGGAGGAATTGCATACGAGATGGAGTAATTAATTTTTATGCTTCAACAAAAAAGGTTTTGTACATTTGATCTTTAGAGCCTTAATTACAGGTGTTATTGCCCGACAATTTTAATATAAAATGTTAATAAAATGTTAATTTGCTAATGTTTTACAATATTATAATAATAAAATACCTATCTTTGGGTAATTAAATTTATTAATTTAAACTAAAAAAATAATTTTATGCAAAAAAATCTTCGGCCTTCTTCGGCCTTCTTCGGCCTTCTTCGGCCTTCTAATTTTATTAGGACACGCCAATAGTAGTATATCTGCTCAATCCCTACCAATTACGATAAAGTATAATCCCACTTTGAATACACTAAATGCTACCTATACTGGTTGCGACATTTGTGCTTTAGGGACAGTTACTGAAGTCGAAGCATGTAATTGCACTAAATCATGTTTAGGGCAAGAAAACAATCCCTGTAGCAAACAATGTACTCCTGGTGCCTATTACAACTGGTGTATCTATGAATGCTGTAAATCAAAATGTGGAAATGTATTTGCAGAACGTACCCCTGTTGCATTTGCTTACCGAATGATAGCTACATGGGATATTATTCCTTTTGATCCTATTGCAAATGTAAATAATTATCAAGTTTTTACATCATCAACAATTACAATACCAACAAACGGAGGAATTGTTATTCCCCCTTGGACTGTACCTGCCCCGTGGCCGGGCATTTATGTTGGTAATAACACCTGCTATCAATTTCGACTAACTATACTTTATTCCGACAATACGATCTGTACATTTACTAGTTTATGGGACTGCAATCTAGTAGGATAAGTACAAATTCTAATCAAAAAAATATTCGCAGAAAAAATAATTTTATTATAAAAAAATATCATCATGAAATATACTAATATTATCTACCTTTTACTCGCTTTTTTATGCTTCACAAAATGTCGTGTTGACAAAGATGCTTCCGAGACTCCAATATCTGTTGCAGGGGCTCATCTGAATTGCGAAGTAATAAAAAAATATTTACCAAGTGCTTTGTTTTCAGGAAAAAAAATACTTTATTTAACGGAAGCAGGTGATTCATTGCTTCTTTATTCAACATTTGCAGAAAGCACAACCACTAGGACAACTCAGAATAAGGAACAATATACTTCTGAATCTTTTACGGTGAGACTATATGATCCGAATAATACAAAATTTCGTTTTGATATTATTGGTGGGACAAACTATGGTGAAAATGCTGGCAAATACGAAATTGTGAGGGGAATAAGTGTGCTTTTCTATTCAGGAGAGGTATCTCCCGTTAGCGGAGATATTTCCTTGGACGGGAATGGTCATCTTACAAATATTATATTTTACGAATACTATCCGACAATTTCGCTCCTTAACAAAACATTTTCGGAATGTGTGAAAATTGGAACAGGTTATACGCAGACACCTTTATACGCATTTGCATACCTCAACTCAAAAGAAGGTATTCCTGCATTTGCAGATAAAAACGGTAAATTATACGTTTTTCAGCAGTTTGTGGATTAAATTGTGAGTTTTAATAAACTGGCCTAAGAATTTGGCTTAGTAATAGAAATGTCGGTTGGAAAAGCATGCGCTTTTTTAATCGACATTTCTATTAAGGTCTTATCCGTTATAAATATTTGCGCAAAAGATAATGTTACCTTATTTGTACATGCAAATGATCGTCATGTCGCACCGCCTGACAACCATGTAACCGCACTTTATCGTATTTTGCTAAACCCATACGTGCCTCTAAATGTGGCTCAATGAACATTTTCTCCATATTGGGGTCGTTGATCCATAGCATAATTAAAGCACGGGTGCGCTCCTGATCGAATTCAAAATCTTCGGGATGACTACCAAAAGTGAGGTATTTGCTAAAATCATATTGCCAATATCCTTTATTAATACACTCTGATATGCGGTCGCGTTCGTTGCCTTTAGGTGCTGTAAAAACACCGTACCCACTTCTTGAGGGTTTGTTGTTTGTCGGTTTTTGACTTGATTTTTCCTTGTAAAAGAACGCTATATCTAGTTTTTTGCCATCACCATGGCTCAAGTGTGGCAATAATGGAAAGCCATCAAAAAATGGAAAATTTGCATCTAGGTATCTAATTTCCACTCCTGTGTAGGTTGTTTCTAGTGTAATTGCCGCTTTTTCTACGGATTTTCGCAACGCAGGACGAACATAATGCCGATTGAGCACACAAGTCCAAATCGAGACGGGTTTTACCAAAGCACTACTAAAAACAGGCAACGGCACACGGCCAAATGGTTTTGCCAGTATTGGGACAATACATAATATTGCTATGCAGTAAAAAAATAAAAATGTGAGTAGGCGACTGCCCTTTGCCAGACGTATATTTTTATAAGTTAATTCACTCAATAGCAAAACAACTCCACCTATTTGGGTCAAAATGGTAAGTATTGTTACTAATAATATGAGTACGAGAAAGTAAGCTATTTTCTTCACATGGCTACAAATGTTGAATTGCTCCGATTTTATCTTTTTTTACGCGAATAGGACTGTATATTGTTGTTGCCCAATGCCACACCGTTAAATTTGCTACTGCCAAACCCCTCTGTGGCTAAGGGAGGAGTAGCACCGATGGCAGGTGTCGTTTGTACCGTTTCATAGACCATAATTGAATCGGCATTAGACAATTGGACTATACCCCGAAACGTGGATACAGAAGGCGTTTTTTGATTTAAAGTGAGCGCGTATATCGGATTTACGCCGGAAAATACCTGCACAAAAGTCCCTGTAAACTTGGAGGGAAATCCGCTTTTCCAATACGATAATTCGTAATTACCGTCTTGTTTGAATTCAGCAAGTATCGAATCTGCCGAAGTCGTTAAAATTGGGGCAACTGGTGCCGATTTCCATTGGCCATGAACACCTTCAAAACATGCGACGCATGGGCCACCACAATCCACACCTGTTTCATTTTGGTTTTGTATGCCATCGACGCAGGTGGGCGATTTGGCGTCGTCTTGGCAATTCGCCAATAGGGTAGTGCTCAATAGCGCAAAAAATATTAATTTATGCATAGTAACACCTATTTATCCTTGGTTTATTTTCATAAATTTCTCAAAACCCTCAAAATCAATCACACCCAATAATTTTTGGGTATCGTCCACAACGGCTATTATACCTTGTTTGGATTGCTGCAACAAATGATGGACATATTTAAGTGATTCATTTTCATTGACAATTTGAACGGGTGATTTGATAAATTCGGTTACTTGTGTAGTTAATGCCCTTGTTTTTGTGGCTTGCAGGATACTTTGTTCATCCAAATACCCCAATAGTTCTTCTGAAAAATTAAAAACCAAAAAATGTTTTTCTGAAGTTCTTGTATATAGTTCGATGGGGGTTTGCATCCAATCGTTGCCTGTCAATCGTGTAAACTGCGTCCGCATGAGGTTTTTTGCTTGAAATTTACCCAAAACATCGTCTGTAGTGACCATTGATTCCTCTTGTCTGGCCGTATTGAATACAAAAAAACCGATAAATGCCAACATATATTGCTGCGAATAAAGGCCATAAACCACAAATCCAGCGGCTAAAAACTGTCCCAAATAGGAGGCTATCCGTGTCGCTTTTACCCTTCCAATGCTCATTGCTAAGATAGAGCGAAAAACCCTGCCGCCATCCATCGGAAATGCTGGGATCATATTAAATAAAACCATCGTAATATTAATGACCATCAGGAGTGGCAATAAAAACATCCAATTGGGGATATTTATACCCGAATCTTGTAGCACCAGATCGGCTTCATCAGTACCAGATTGAAAAGACAGCATATTCATTACGCTTTCTTTAAAATACCACCATTCAATTTCTCCAGAAAAAAAGATAAATTTGCTTACAATAAACAGCAGGATAATGATCGCAACATTTACCAAAGGCCCGGCGATAGCCACTAAAAGTTCTTGTTTGGGCAATTCCGGCATCTTTTCTAGTCGGGCAATACCTCCAATGGGTGTTAAAATTATATCCTCGGTTTTGACGCCATAGTGTCTTGCCATTAAAGAATGACCAAACTCGTGGAGCAATACACACGCAAATAAAGCGATTATGGCAAAAAATTGGAAAAATATATCCGAAACCGATAGGCCGTGTTGATTACTTTGCCAGCCAAAAAAAATCAATATTAAACTAAATGACCAGTGCAGGTACACAGGAACGTTGAACCAAGTAAAAATTTTTATGGATGCGTGCATGAAATATGTCTAAGTTTTAGGTTGTTGAGTTGTATCGAAAAATGTATTCATCCCAATAGTTCGAGACGTTCAACGCTATACAGAACACTTTTAATACGCAAAAAGTTGATTTTTTTTATCGTTTTGAAGCAATTATTTATCTAATTCTCATTCCTATCGTTGCCTTGAGGCCAAAACCTCCTCGATTTCGTGCAAAGAAGTACCTTTGGCCGCTAATAGCACCAGCAAGTGATACAACAGGTCCGATACTTCGTTTTTGAACAAATCATCTTTGTCTTGCATGGCTTCGATAACAGTTTCTACGGCTTCTTCACCTACTTTTTGAGCAATTTTTGCGATACCTTTTTGCAGTAGGTGGTTGGTATAAGAACCTTCTTTAGGATTTGCTTTACGATCCTGAATTTGCTGCTCCAGAATATGAATAAAACCTTTAGAGGTATTTTGCGCTCCCCAACAGGTCACTTTCCCAGTATGACAGGTGGGGCCATTAGGAATGACGTATAGGAGCAGCGTATCGCGGTCGCAGTCCAGTGCTGCCGATTGCAGGTACAGAAAATGCCCCGTGCTTTCCCCCTTAGTCCACAACCTTTGTTTGGAGCGGGAGAAAAAAGTCACTTTACCCGTTTCCAAAGTGATTGCCCAGGATTCGGCGTTCATATAGCCCAGCATTAGGACTTTTTGGGTTTGTACGTCCTGAATAATGGTGGGAACAAGCCCGTTTTGATCTGTTATAAGCGATAAATCGCTCCATTTTTTACTGTTTTCTGGCTTTATATCAATGTTGCAATCAACGTCGAATGGAGATTCCTTCATGTTGTAAATAGTTTTTTAGTGAGGGAATTGGAATTTCCCCGAAGTGAAAAATACTGGCTGCTAATGCTGCATCTGCGGCACCGATTGTAAAAACATCTTTAAAATGCTCCACCTTTCCTGCGCCTCCTGATGCGATAACAGGCACTGCTACGGATTGAGATATGGTACGGGTAATATCCAACGCAAAACCTTCTTTTACGCCATCATGATCCATAGACGTAAGCAGGATTTCCCCTGCACCGCGCTCTACGGCTTCCTTGATCCAATCGGTTGCCAGCCATTCCGTTTGTAACCGACCTCCATTGAGCCATACTTTCCATTGGCCGGAAGGATCTTTTTTTATATCCACCGCCAATACAACACATTGACTACCAAAGGCTAAGGCTAATTCGTTGATGAGTTCAGGGCGTTTTACAGCGGCAGAGTTGATGCTTATTTTATCGGCACCCGATTGCAATAATACTTCCACCTGCGCTACGGACTTAATACCGCCGCCGATGGTAAATGGAATATTGAGCACCATTGCAACATTTCTGGCCAATTCGGCTAGGGTGTCGCGTTGCTCATTGGTAGCACTGATATCCAAAAAGACAATTTCGTCCGCGCCTTGTTGGGCATAAACTGCGGCAAGTTCAATAGGGTCGCCGGCATCGCGCAGGTTTTCAAAATTGACTCCTTTCACGGTTTTGCCGTCTTTTATATCGAGACAGGGGATGATGCGTTTTGCTAACAAAATGAGTAATTTATTTAAAGTATTTGTAATTTAGCAAATTTGAGGGCAATAAGTCGTTGTGGTACTTCGTCGCTTTCAAATCGGATGGTCGCCATTTTACCATCTTTGGGGCCTTCTACTTTAATAATTTCTCCTTTGCCAAACTTGAGGTGCAGTACAAAAGCGCCGGGAATGATCATTTCAGCAGGAGACGCCGCAAAACTGGCTTGTTGAGCTGCCGTGATTGCGGGTTTTAACGGGCCATTGTTCCTACGTATAGGCGCAATCCCGCTCACACGCGCACCCGTAGAGGCACGATCTTCTTGTGGGCGCAAAGAACCAAATCCACCACCGATGTCAAAATGCTCAATATTGATTTCTTCAATAAATCTGGAAGGCTTAAAATCGCGAATTTGGCCATAACGGTACCTGCTTTTGCAATAAGTCAAGGTCAGTAATTCTTTGGCACGTGTAATAGCGACATAAAACAAGCGGCGTTCTTCGTCCAAACCTTTGGGATCTTCGAGCGACATAAAGGAAGGGAAAAGTTGCTCTTCCATCCCCGTCACAAATACCGATCGGTACTCCAATCCCTTGGCAGAGTGGACACTCATCAAGGTAATATTGTCGCTACCATCTTTGTTATCATCGGCATCGGTGAGGAGGGTAACTGTTTGGAGATACGCAGATAGACCAGTATTGAGTGCCTCTCCAGCCTCTCCTGTCTCTCCCCCTGCAATAACAGCAGCACTATTATCGCCAGCCACAAATTCGGAAATAGCATCGAGTACCGACATGACGTTTTCCATTCTGCTCATGCCCTCGGGGCTATTATCTGCTTTTAGCATATCCAATAATCCCGATTGTCTTAAAATATCGGACGACAATTGAAAAGCATCATCGGTTTGGAGGCGTTTTTGCCATTTGTCAATCAAGGTTCTAAAACTGCCTAATGCTTTTTTTGCTTTTTCGGTAATACCCGTTACATGTAGCATAGCACTCCAAGCGGGAATATTATTTTCTCCTGCAAAACGGCTAATTTTTTCCACTGTTGCATCGCTAATGCCGCGTGTTGGGAAATTAATTACTCGGCGCAATGCTTCTTCGTCTTGCGGATTTACGGCAAGTCGCAAGTAACCGATAAAGTCTTTTACTTCTTTTCGTTGGTAAAACGACATGCCACCGTAAACGCGGTACATCAAATTCTGACGGCGGAGTGCTTCTTCAAACTTGCGGCTTTGTGCATTGGTTCTGTACAGAATAGCAATTTCCGTATTGGGAATATGATCTCTATTCTTTTGCTCCAAAATGAGATCAGCGACACGGCGTGCTTCTTCATCATCGGTCAGACATTTGATCAGTTTTATTTTGGCGCGGCTTTCCTTATCCGTCCAAATTGTTTTTTGTAATTGCTTTCTATTGTGCGAAATGACCTCATTGGCCGCTGCAACAATATGGTGTGTGGAGCGGTAGTTTTGCTCCAATTTGAAGGTTTTTAGATCGGGATAGTCTTTCTCAAAATCAATGATATTATCAATAGTAGCACCCCGGAAAGCATAAATACTTTGAGCATCGTCGCCCACGGCAAAGATATTTTCGGTACTGCCCTCATATTTGACCAATCGCCTCAAAATGGCGTATTGCAAAAAATTGGTATCCTGGAACTCGTCCACGTGGATATACTTAAATTTTTTGCGGTATTTTTCCACCACATCATCGGGGTTGTCCCTAAAAAGTCGGAAAAGTTGGAGTAATAAATCGTCGAAATCCATTGAACCCGACAATTTGCACCGCTGCATATACCGTTCATAAATATCGACAATCATTGGGCGTTTTTGTTGTCGGTCTTCCATCATCCAGGTTTCGTTCGTACGATAAACCTGAGGTGTCATCAGGTTACTTTTGGCCAATGAAATACGCGAACGGATAGCACCTACATTATAGATGGTGCTGTCGAGTTGCATTTCTTTGATGATGGTTTTGAGCAGACTGGAAGAGTCGTCGGAATCATAGACGGTAAAACTGGACGGAAATCCTATTTTGGATGCTTCCGAACGCAAAATTCGCGCAAAAATACTATGAAAAGTACCTGCCCATACCTTATGTGCTGCATTGCCAACGACATGAGCAATGCGTTCTTTCATTTCTTTAGCCGCTTTATTGGTAAAAGTAAGCGTTAGTATTTCATCGGGTGGTATATTGTTTTTGAGTAACCAAGCGATTCTACTGGTCAATACCCTTGTTTTGCCCGATCCTGGGCCAGCAATTACCAGCACAGGCCCTTCGGTGGTCGTTACAGCATTGCGCTGCACTTCATTAAGTCCTTGTAAAAAATCCATCGACGCAAAGGTATTGCTTTATTGTTCCTCGGAACGATAAATGGTTTTAAAAAAAACTTTTGTAAACTTATTCGGTTTACTTGGTGTACTAAGTATAAAATAATTACTTTTGTCGATTGATTGTCTTTTTAAAAATAAAAAAATAGTATTATGGCATTTAAGCGTAGCGCCACGGCGCATTGGGAAGGTTCCGGTAAAGAAGGTAATGGCGTACTTTCAACGGATAGTACAGTACTCCATGAAGCACAGTACAGTTTTAATACCCGTTTTGCGGATGGTATTGGTACCAATCCGGAAGAGTTATTGGGTGCTGCACATGCAGGTTGTTTCACGATGAAACTATCCTTTGTGCTACAAGCCTTAAATTTTACGGCGGATGCCATTGACACCAAAGCAACGGTAGTACTCGATAATGGCGCTATTACGGAGGTGCACCTACATACCCGTGCTACTGTACCCGGAATAACAGCAGAAGCCTTTGAAGCCGCCGCAGACGAAGCAAAACGCGATTGCCCGGTTTCAAAATTATTTAATGCAGAGATTATTTTGGATGCCGCTTTGGTATAATTAAGCGAATCATTGGTGATTACATTTACGAAGCCTTGGAGGTTTCGTAAATGTAATTTGGAACAAATCCCCTTCTATTTCACATTTAATCCATCATAAATGACATCTGAAGCATACCAAATTAATCATTTAAAACCAAATATTCTTATTGCTGATGACCAATCATATAATATATTGTTGGTCAAGTTAATTTGCAGATCCATATTGCCCGACGCTACAATTGTAGAAGCACATAATGGTCTTGAATCGGTTCGCATATTTAGGGAAATGCCACCTGATATTATCTTCATGGATGTAAATATGCCCGAAATGGATGGTTGCGACGCAACAAAGGCAATAAGAATACTAGAACAAAATAGCCATGTTCCTATTATCGGGGTTTCTGCGGGTTTGTTGAATGCAGAAAAAGAGCGGTGTTTGTCCTCCGGTATGGATGACTATATTTGCAAGCCAATACTTAAAGATATATTAGAATCTGTTTTTAGAAAATGGCTGTTATGAACACTTTGATTTTGATTGTTCCGAGTTTTATAGTTTATATAGTGGCACTATTGCCCTCATTTAGTAAATAACCTAAAACGATGGCTTGTTCTCATGTAAAATATTTTCTGAATAAGGTACTTGAAATAAAGGTGTTGTTTCATTGGTCTTATTTACCCCCTCCATTTACGATTCCAATCAAGTTGCTCCCTGTTTTTGTGCTGCTTTTGTCCGTACACCAAAGTCAAGCACAAGAGTTTAATTATGATCCCAATAATTTGAAGGATTGGGAGGCACGTAAGTCCATTTTATCGATTCATCAAAGTTTAGAAGGTAATTTATTGCTACTTTCCAACGATACTTTGTACAATTATGATGGCTTGAACCGCAGTTCAGTAGCCGATTCGAAAGGTATTTCTGGTGTTTTTGAACAAAGAAATAAGCGTTTTTTTGCGATAAAGCAGTCCAATATCTATGAAATAATTAGCCAATTAAATCATGTCCAATTAAAATTTTTTGAAAAAAGTGCATCTCCTGTTCATATTTATACAGATCAAAATGACCAAATTTGGATTGCCGAAAGTAGCGGACTAATTATCAGACTTGAAAAAGGGAAGCGTTCTGAATATAAGATTGGACGATCAATTGCGCAGTGCTATTTCTTGGAATTAAATGGTGTTTTATGGATGATAACCAATGATGGTTTATGGTATCGATTTTCTGCGGAACAAAACAATTTTGTGGCAGCAGATACTTTATTAGGTATAAAATCCATTACATCGGTACTCAAAAGAACCGAACAATCGGTTTGGGTAGGGAGCGCGACTGGTATTGATGAAGTATGGATCAATGGCAGCAAACCTCAATTGGGTAAAAATATCACCCCAATTCCCAATATTCATTGCTTATTGGATGACAATAAAGATTATATTTATATGGGTTTTCGGGGTGCTGGGCTGCATAGAATTAGAAAAAATGATCCTACGAACAGCATAAGTCCTGTAAAGTTTTTAAATACCGCCCAAAACATAGAACTTGTACCATCAAAATCAATATTTCATTTATGCTTGGATCGCGATCAAGGTATTTGGGTAAGTAGTGAATTAGGTATTGGTCATTTATATGCAAAAACCTTTCAAAGTTATTACGGCAACAACCGAATTGATGACTGGGCTTATGTGACACAGACTGCCAATAAAGACTATTATTATACAAGGTGGGGTATATCGAGTACAGTATTTAGAATACCTGCCGGGCAATCAGACCATCAAGATATACCCATTTCGAAGGCAGGCACCTCGGCGGTGTATAGCATGACTTCCGATGGTGATGATGTTTGGGCTAGTAATTCAATCGGTAAGATCTTTAGAATAAGTGATCAGAAATTTGCCGGATTAGTGGATCTAAGCTGGCGAGGCGGTGCTGTTTTTCAGGTACATGCCGATAGTAAACATCGGATCTGGCTAGCACAAGCCCCTAAAGATAGCGAATTACCCGGTGTAAGTTATACCGATCGCTCCATGAAAATACGTTATTTTGGTATAGAGAGCGGATTAAACAATAGGATTATTTGTTTCAATGAAAACGATAATAAGCAACTCTTTTTTGGAGGTGTAAGCAATGAATATCTTTATACGTTTGATGAAAAGACAGAAACTTTTATTAATCTAAGTGTTCCCTTGCCGTCATCCGTGAATGCTAGTAATCTTGAGGTGCATGACCTTGCTTGTAGTCATAATGACTCAATTATATGGCTTGGTACTACTTTTGGATTACTAAAATATAATATTCAGAACAAAACAATTGAACAGGTTGATTTGGGATCAAATTTTATAACGGGTACAGAGATACGTTCGGTAGCCATAGACCAGCACGATCAAATATGGCTGGGTACAGATGTCCATGGCTTACTTTGTTATAACAATGGAAGGGTCATGCGTTTTAATTTGTCCGACGGCATACCCAGCAAAAACTTTGCTTACCGCTGTATTTCTATGGACCACACGCAGCGGCTTTGGATAGGAACTGATGTTGGTTTTGGTTTTTCACAAGAATATGTGGCGGCAATCAAGCCCACTGTAACCCCTGCACTTTATCAAATGGACATAAATACAAAAAAGCAGCAACCTGCCTTTAATGTCGATGCTATTGAAGTGCCTTATAAAGCCTTAGTGGATATTCATTTCCATTGTCTGTCATTTCCCGCTTCAAATCTAAGTTACCAATGGCGTATTATCGGCAAAGATCAACAGCCAAAATGGTCGGAGGAGTCAAAAACTGGCCATTGCTCTGTCGCGGGTCTTAGTCAGGGTAATTATATGATCGAAATCAGGGGGCGGCAGTTGGGCTACGACTGGAGTACTCCACTGCGTATCCCAATTCAAGTACAACAAGTATGGTACTTACAATGGTGGGCATTCGTGTTATACGTGTGTTCAGCAGCACTGCTGATATTTATGATAGTACATTATAATTCACGACAATTACATCTAAAAAACATCCAACTGAAGGGAAAAGTAGATGCTAAAACGCAGGAATTACAAGAAAAAAATCAAGAAATCAGTACTCAAAATCTGGAATTAATACAACAAAACCTGTTTATTAGTGAACAAGCAGAAAAACTAGAAGCCCTCAACGTACTTAAAGATCGACTTTTTTCGATTATCTCGCACGATTTACGAGGTCCATTGGGAGCCATCAAGGGTATTTTTTCACTTGTGAGCGATGATATGATTTCGACAAAAGAACTTAAAGATATTACACCTGAATTGATAAAGGAATTGGATAATACCTCGCTACTGATGGACAATCTACTGCTTTGGGCTAAAAGCCAGATGGAGGGCGCTGTCATTCATTTGGAGCGACTGGATGTACATCATTTAGTAGAACAACAAATTGAACTTTTTAATTCTGTTGCAAAAAGTAAACATGTCGTACTAAAAAACAATATACCTAAAAACACGATGAAAGTGGTAGATGCGCAAATGACGGCTATTGTGTTGCGCAACTTGGTGGCCAATGCCATTAAATTTTGCAATTCGGGTGATATAGTCACCATCAGTTCGGGCTCAGCGGGCAATATGTTTAGTATTGTTGTAGCGGATACGGGAGTGGGTATTTCTTTGGCCAATCAAGAAAAACTGTTTCAACCGGTCAGTTTTACCTCTCGTGGCACGGCAGGTGAGCATGGTACAGGATTGGGGTTATTAGTTTGTAAAGAATACATTGAAAAAATGGGCGGCAATATTAGTTTTGAAAGTAGGGAAGGGGAGGGGACTACTTTTTATTGTGCTATTCCGCAGGAGGCGTTATATTGAGCAAAGAATACTTTACCTTTGCGTACTGTTTTACTTATTTTACGCTATGAAAAATTTACCAATTGGTGTACAAACTTTGTCTAAAATCCGTGAAAAAAACTGTGTTTACGTTGATAAAACACGGCTAGTTCATCAATTGGCAACAACGGGTTCTTATTATTTTCTCTCTCGCCCCCGTCGTTTTGGCAAATCTTTATTGATTTCAACGCTCAAAGAACTCTATTTGGGCAACAAAACCCTGTTTGATGGTCTATGGATAGAAAATAATTGGGATTGGTCAAAAAAATACCCTGTACTGCATTTTTCGTTCGATGAAATGGATTATAAAAAACTGGGCTTAGAAAAAGTGATTGCGGATGAATTGTTAAAATGGGCTAAGCATTATAAAGTACGATTGACAAATACGAGTGTTAAATCACAATTCAAAGAACTGATCGAAAAAGTATCAAAAAAGCACGGAAAAGTCGCTTTGTTGATAGACGAATACGACAAACCGATGATAGATTATTTAGAAAAAAACGAGGTGGACCAAGCCAAATTTAATCGAGATATTTTACGAGAGTTTTATGGTGTTCTGAAAAATTCGGATGAATTGCTAGAAATTGTTTTTATCACAGGCATCTCTAAATTTGCAAAAATCTCCTTGTTTTCACACCTGAATAACTTAAAAGATATTACGCTAACCGAAAAATATGCCGCTTTGACGGGTTACACACAAGAAGAATTAGAGTTTTATTTTGAGGATTATCTTCAATTATGCGAAAAAAAACTAAATATTCAAAGAGAAGAATTACTTGCTCAGATGAAAATTTGGTACAATGGATATAGTTGGGATGGCGTAACTACCGTTTATAACCCATTCGGAACGCTTAATTTTTTGGACGAACAAACATTTCGTAATCATTGGTTTAGCACAGGCAGTCCCGATTTTTTGATTAAACAAATGCGCCGCTTAACTTATTATAATGTTGAAAATTCAATCGTGAATGATAGGATATTGGATAAATATGACCTTGATAACCTCACATTGATTCCGCTGCTTTTCCAAACTGGCTATTTAACAGTTAAAAAAGTGGATAGAATGACCGGCGATATGGTTTTGGATTATCCTAACAAAGAAGTGCGAGAAAGTATGTATGAATTTTTGATTGATGATGTCTCTAACAACCCACAACGCGTACATACAGGCAGGACAATCGCCGATTTGAACAATGCATTTGTGTCCAGAGACTTAAAAAAAGTACAAGCCATTCTTAATGCATTGTTGAAAGATTTGCCATCACAAACCTTTCAAAATCAAACCGAAGGCTTGTTTCATGGCTTAATTCACTTGGTTTTTAGTTATTTAGGCGTAACGGCAGATAGCGAAGTACATTCGGCACAAGGCCGTGCCGATGCCGTTGTTCAAACTTTGACAGATGTGTATATTTTTGAATTCAAATTTAATAAGAGTGCTCAAGAAGGCATAGATCAAATTAAAAAACAAGACTATGCTGGAAAATATCGTGCTTCGGATAAAGTAATTACAGGCATTGGTGTCAATTTTAATGCTGAGCAAAAAGGGATTGATGGGTGGATTGAAGAAGGGTTGTAATGGTTTGAGGTACTACAGCAGTTCCCGATTTGTAAAACGCTGCTTTGATGGGTGAAATTTTGCTACGATTATCATGGCAGTATTGTTGGACGTTTTATCATTTTCCTACCAAGAACAGTATATAAATAAAGGAAAGTAAAAAAAATCAATATCTGCCCAATCAAGTATTGAAAAAAAGTAAAAACTTAGCCGCTTGCATTTCGGCCAAAAAAGGTCAGATTTTGCCCTGCCATCGCCGTTTTTTTCGTCCGATGCGCTGCATCGAACTCTAAAAAGCGGCTTGTCTGACCAAAATCTGCCTGCTTTTTTGATCCGAAACCGCTGGCTAAGTTTTTACGAAAAAAAATAACTTGGAACATTTCTCGAAAAAAGAATGTTTTATTGTAAAAAATATGATGAAGGTTATTTAATAATGTTTCAAGGATGAAAATCCCAAAAGAAAGAATACCAATTTTTAGTTTGGCATTCATTGTCTGCTTTAATAAGTTACAACCTATATAAAAACATATTGCCCATATTATGGCATATATCAAACTAGAGAGAAAAAAAATCCAGAGTGAAAAAACCGAAAAATAACTATACTGATATATGTCATTATTTAGTAGGTACTTTGAAACAACACCTTCAATAGGAAATACGATAAATAAAGCAGTTAATCTTAGCAAATAGAGTATTGCAGTATTAAGTAAAATATTTTTCATTTCGTTACAGATATGTTCTAAACCTACTTTCATCCTAATTACAGTTTCCAAAATACGAATCAGGGATGTTTGTGGTTCATTGATTTTTCGGTGATAATAGTATAGTTCTTTCATAAATTAACCGTGTTTATTGATAATCATAGTACGTCATGGTATCATACCCCGACTGTTTTTTTATTTCAAATACGCTCCCAATAACCGAATTTTTCACCGATTGCATAAATAAAGGATAGTAATACTTTAAATCTTTATATTGGGGAATGACGTGATCATAAAATCGGATCATTCTTTCGCCAAAATCAAAATAGGCAGATAAGAAAAGGCTCAAATTACACCTGAACTCATAAGTCGATTTTGCATTGCTAAAAATAATATCCCATTCGTTATCTTTTTTTACAAAATCAATACCTATTTTAATGTCTTGAGGATATCGTTCTGCTGTATTTCTAATCAAATTTTCGTCTGTTAAAATCCCGCCACCGATAATTTTATCTAGGTTTTTCAAACGTAGTTGTTCCAAGAAAAATCGGAATGTTTGCTCCATAGAGCAGCAAAAAAATAATGCACTACAAGGCTCAATCATAAAACAATTATGAGTGGCGGCATCAGCGATACAGATTTTATCAAGTCCACATCCCAACATTAGTGATGAGTCAGGATGATCCCAATCCCTTAGAAACTCTAAAGGTAAAAAAGGAGGATCATCAAGTGGGATATTCGCGTGAGGAAATCCATTAAGTCCGTTCTCCAAATACCTCAAGGCTTCATAATCGAAATCGTATAAAATTTCTATTCTCATTCTTATTGTAAATTTGTAGCGATTAAGCCGTTTGGGGGATTTTTATTCTTAGAAAATTGTAAATGAATAGAAAGAACATATAAATATAGGTTAAATAGATCGCTTATCAACCCATATTATTTTATCGCCGCTATTCATCAAATACCATTT
>JBEAVK010000446.1:0-20889 GCA_041160955.1 Bacteroidota bacterium | reverse complement strand
GACGAGACACTTTAACATTTAAAATTAAACATTGAGCATTTAACATTAAAAAAAATAAAACATTTAATATTGAAAAAATAAAACATAGAGCATTTAACATTAAAAAAATAAAAAATCTATCATTTATAATTGAAAAAATTGTAATTATCCAGCCGCCGCCCAAAAAAATTCCCGTAGGGAATGTATGTTTATAGACTTAATAGGGGATTAGCCCAAATCCCGTAGGGATTTTATGTAAAAAACGTAGGAAACAACATGCAATCCCTACGGGATTTGGTTCATTTTTTCATTCAATCCTATAAACATACATTCCCTACGGGGAATTTTGGCGGCAGATGGATAATTTAAAAAACATTAATATTAAATGTTAAACGCTAAATTTTAAATGTTAATTTTTAAAGGCTTAATATACTACAAATTATGCAACCAAACACACTCCGTGCCCTTTTACTCCTGCTTTGCACCGCCGCCACCAGCACATTGGTCGGCAACGCGATCGTGCGCGGTCGCATGAAAAATGCCAATATCGGCGACCGTATTGAAATATACGTCCCGCATTATTACCTCGATAACGATGCCAATAGCTACAAGGTGCAGTTGGATGGTCAGTTGGAATTTCAAATTGATGCATATATTACAGAGCCACAATTGGTATTTTTGGTTTTTGGACAAGACCAATTACCTATTTTTTTGGATCCTGGCGATACCCTGATCGTCAAAGCAGATATGTTTCAGTTTCCTGTGATGGTGGAATTTGGTGGAAAAGCCGCCGCCAACAACAAATTACTAAGTGCATACACCAAAACCCAACTGACGGATTATAACGAATTCAATAATGTGCGTTTTAAGATCGGGCAATGGTGGTTTTCGCTCGAATCATCGGTAAATGAGCAAATGCTGGCACTGCCCCGCCCGGAATTTATCGCTTGGGCCAATGAAAAGCAAAAAGAGTCTTTTGCGGTATATGATCGGTTTATGGAAGCACAATCGGATATGCTGTCGCTCAGTTTTCGCGAATGGATCGAGTCCGAAATCATTTTTACCCGCGCCTATCATTTGCTGATGTACGGCGCGGTGTATAAAAACCGTTACCAAATCGAGGACGAATATTTTGATTTTTTGCAAGAAATACCAATGGTCGTGAGTGCCATCGGGAGTGAAGCATATCGACAATATTTGCAGGTGTATATGGCGCGTCTGCAAGTAAACAATGGCTTAGAAGATCGTTTTTACAGGGGACAATACGATTTTTCAGGTACGTTATTGGAGGGCAAATCCTTGGCTTTTTTCCGTTCAGAAATCATCAAAATGGCCTTTTCATCGGATCGTTTTCAGGAAATATTGCCTGCTTACAATGACTTTTTACGGCACAATACTTATCCAGAATACGAACCCAAAATTACGGCCTTGTACGAACGCACTTCGCGGTTTGCGCCAGGTATCGCAGCACCTTCTTTTGGGGGTAAAGATTATTATACAGCAAGTAATTTTACGAATACCAGTTTGTCGGGAAAGGTCATTTACCTCAATTTTTGGGCAACTTGGTGTGGCGCGTGTGTCAAAAAGATGGATTTTTTCAACGCTTTTTCACCCGAACTGGCCGCAGCGGGCGTGGTGATTGTCAATATTTCTATCGACGAGAACGAAGCCAATTGGAGCGATGCGCTGGTTGCCAACCGAATGGCCGGTTATCATTTATTGGCGAAATCGTACCCTGAACAGGCCATGGCGGCTACTTATGGGGTGCAGGCAGTACCACAATATTTTATCATTGGGGCAAATGGTATGATTGCGCAAAAGCCCTATTCCAACCAACCCAACGATATTTTGAATCGGCTGATCGAAGTTGCGAAGGGCAAGTAAAATAAAATAAAATTTGCTAAGTATTTGGACACAATTAATTGCATAAATGAACGCAGGTATTTTTCGGCTAGACAAGCCATTTTTAAGGCGGATAGCGGGTACTATCTAACGAAAAAATGGGGAAGTATAGGCGGAAAAGACCAAGTTCAGAATGATAATTAATTGTGTTCAAATACTTACCTTTGCGCCAGAATGACACCACCACAAATTAAAATTGGAATTATCCGCGAAGGAAAGGTTCCTACAGATGCCCGTGTACCGCTAACGCCCTTGCAATGTCGGCAAATTATCACCAATTATCCCAACGTCTCGATAGCCGTTCAGCCCTCCCCTATCCGCTGTTTTAAGGATGCGGAGTACGAGGAACATGGAATTCCATTACAAGAAGATTTAAATGATTGTGAAGTTTTACTTGGCGTGAAAGAAGTGCCGATCAACCATTTGATCGCCGAAAAAACGTATCTGTTCTTTTCTCATACCATTAAAAAGCAGCCTTATAACCTAAAATTGTTGCAAACTGTACTGGAACGTAAGATTCGGCTGATCGATTACGAGGTGATTACCGACGAGCGCGGTGTGCGTTTAATTGCTTTTGGTTATTACGCAGGAGTGGTGGGCGCGCATAATGGCGTGTGGGCTTACGGGAATCGGACGGGCGCATTCAAACTATCTCGGATGAATACCTTCCACGATTATGAGGAGGTAAAAGAGGCTTATAAACAGGTGCAATTCCCGCCGTTCAAAATTGTGGTTACAGGTGGTGGTCGTGTTGCCAATGGCGCCATACAAACCTTAAAGGATATGAGATTTACGCAAGTAGAGCCATCGGCTTTTCTGTCACAATCTTTTGATTATCCAGTGTTTACGCAATTGCATGCTTGTGATTATGCAGTGCATAAGGAACGCCGCGATTTTGACAAAAAAGATTTTTACGCCAATGGCAGTGATTATGAATCGGTGTTTGCGCCTTATGCCAAAGTAGCGGATGTTTTTGTCAATTGCATTTATTACGATAAAAAAGCACCTGCATTTTTCACCGTTGAAGGGATGATGCACCCCGATTTTAAGATCAAAACCATTGCCGATATTACTTGTGATATTATGCCCGGTGCGTCGGTACCTTCTACGATTCGGCCAAGTGTTATTGCGGATCCGTTGTATGGATTTGACCCTAGTACCAACCAAGAATGCGCCTTGTACCAAAAGCATACGATTGATGTAATGGCGATTGACAACTTGCCTTCAGAATTGCCGCGTGACGCGTCCGATTTTTTTGGCAAACAATTGATTGACAATGTGTTACCAGAAC
Source organism: Bacteroidota bacterium (assembly GCA_041160955.1). Lineage (GTDB taxonomy): Bacteria > Bacteroidota > Bacteroidia > Chitinophagales > Saprospiraceae > M3007. Next base: position 17,717 of record JBEAVK010000446.1, on the reverse strand, counting down.
TCATTAAAGGTCGCAATAGTGCTGCTATGATGCGGGGCATGATTGCAGAAAACGGGCAATTAGGGCCTTATTTTGGGTATTTGGCGGATTGGGTGGAGGTTATTCCCACTCAATAGTCGCCGGTGGCTTTGTCGAAATATCATACACTACCCTATTGATACCGCGTACCTGATTGATAATCGTCGTAGATACATCTGCTAAAAAATCATAAGGGAGACGGCTCCATTCGGCAGTCATACCATCGGTGGAATTGACGGCGCGGAGCGCAATTGTTTTTTCGTAGGTACGTTCATCACCCATCACACCTACCGATTGAATCGGCAAAAGGATTGTTCCGGCTTGCCATACCTCGTGATACAGGTTGTATTCTTTGAGTTTAGACGTATAAATCGCATCTGCATCTTGCAGCATTTGTACTTTTTCGGGGGTAATATCGCCGAGGATACGGATACCAAGTCCCGGCCCCGGGAATGGGTGGCGACCTAAAATGCTTTCTGGAATACCGAGTTGGCGGCCTACGCGACGCACCTCATCTTTGAACAGCATCCGCAAAGGTTCTACAATTTTTAGTTTTAGGCGGTCGGGCAAACCACCTACATTGTGGTGGCTTTTGATCGTCACCGATGGACCATGGACGCTGATCGACTCAATCACATCGGGGTAAATAGTGCCTTGACCGAGGTAAGTGGCTTCTGGGTGTGCTTTGGATTCGTCTTCAAATACCTCAATAAAGAGTCGGCCAATGGTTTTGCGTTTGGTTTCTGGGTCGGTTTGGCCTTTCAAGGCATCCCAAAAACGGTGTTTTGCATCCACGCCTTTGATATTTAACCCCATGCCTTTGTAGGACTCGAGTACATCTTCAAATTCATTTTTGCGCAAAAGACCGTTATCGACAAAGAAACAAAACAATTGCTTACCAATCGCTTTATGGAGCAACATAGCAGCCACGGTGCTATCCACACCGCCCGAAAGTGCCATAATAACGTGCTCATCGCCCATTTTTTCTTTTAAATCGGCAATGGTTTGCTCGGCAAAATGCGCGGGTGTCCAGTCGCCTGCACAACCACAAATACCGAGCACAAAATTGCTCAACATTTGGAAACCTTCCGTGCTGTGATACACTTCGGGATGGTATTGGATACAATAATAGGGTTGGTCGAACGCCCCTGCTTTGGCACGGAATGCCGCAACGGGAATACTTTCGGTATGTGCCAATATTTCAAATTGATCGGGCAATTGCAGGATGGTATCGCCGTGACTCATCCATACTTGCGATTGTGTGGAAACATCCTTGAAAAAGGGATCATTCACGGTATTTTGCTCCAAGGAGGCTTTGCCATATTCCCTTTTTTCGGAACGCGCCACTTGACCGCCATAAAACTGAGCGGTGAGTTGCGCGCCGTAACAAACGCCTAAAACTGGCTTTTTACCAGCAAATTTGTCCAAATCGACGCGTAAAGCATCTTCTTGTAGGACAGAGAAAGGACTCCCGGAAAGGATAACACCAGCAATATCGGCGGTGAGTTCAGGGGTTTTGTTATAAGGAACAATTTCGCAGTAAACATTCATTTCGCGCACACGGCGGGCGATGAGTTGGGTGTATTGCGAACCAAAATCGAGAATAAGTATTTTTTGCACGCGGCAAAGGTACAATGATATGAGTGCGTGACAAAATCGGGGCAAGAGTTTTTATTTACACAAACAATGGATTAGTGCAAAATTGTCGGGGTGACAAAAAAAGTCGCCCCGACAATAGCCCAAATACAGTACTCATTCCCACTTGAAGATCTCAATAATGCCAAAATTCAGGTGCAATATTCAACGATCTCCAAGTGAACACTTATCGAAAATTAGGATATTGTCGGGGCGACTTTTTTCAGTCACCCCGACAATTTAGTTGAAATCTATTGTTGGCATAAATAAAATATCATGCCCCGATTTTGTCATACACTACAATGATATGCAGTGATTTTTTGTGGTTTGGTAGGATTTTGTTTCGTATTCTTCTGACAAAAACGAGTACATTTGCGCCATACATACGTTATGATTTCCACATACCACGATTTACGCCAATTTTATAATCAGGTTGTACACCCTGAACTGCTCAATATGGAGCGTCGGAGGCGGCGTTTGGTGCGTTTAATGACGGCTTCCTTGATACTGTTGGTAGTTGCTACGGCATTGGCGGCTTATATCAATACAATGATTTTTACGCTTTTGCTCATGCTTCCGCTTGGTTTTTGGGCGGCGTATATTGGTTTTAGGATTCAGGTATTTTTTTTAGAATTTAAACCGCGGATTGTGGGTTTGGTATTGGATTTTATTGATAATGATGTAAATTATAGCGACTTTAGTTATTCTGCAAAAGGAAAAATCGCCAAGGCCCGTTTTTTGGAAAGCCTTATTTTTGCTAGGGCGGAGGATTACGAGGGCGAGGATTTGATTACGGGAAAGGTGCGCGAAACGGAGTTTTCTATGTCGGAATTGCGGGTTTCGGAGTTTTCGTCTGTTCGGAGCAAATTAGATCGGGTTTTTAAAGGCGTTTTTATTATTGGCGATTATCACAATTTGGAAATGAAAGGCAGTCTGCTAGTATTACCCGATGAGTATATGAAGTATTTGGGCCGTTCGGCACGCGCATTTCATTTAAAAGGAGGCAGGCGGGTACATGGCCAAACTTTGCCTGAATTTGAAACTTGGTTTAATACCTTTTGTACCTCAGATATGCGGATTAGGGACGTACTTTCAGAGGATTTTCAACGAGAATTGCTAGCATTTAGAAAGAATTACCAGCAATTGAACCGCCGAAAGGATCTGTACTTATCCATTATAGGAGATAATATTTATATTGCGGTGTCGCAGGACAGGGATTTGTTGGAACCTTCTTTATGGTCAAATACCGTGGATTTTTCGATGATTCAGGAATTTCACGATGATATTACGTTGTTGTTGAGGCTAATTTTAAAAATTGATGCATTGAACTGATGCCTTAAAATATAAAATTTTATCAAATATATAACATGATTGCAGGGAAAGGGCAACTGTTTTTTGTTTAGGATATTGGGGAGGGAGCAACTAAAATCCAATGATTGCTTTGATTGTCGTTGTTGTCATCTCCCAGCAATTGCCGAACCTCCTCGTGCGTCTTTCCAATCAACAGATTCGTTTCAATAATGTCCTCCGAAAGTTCATAACGTTTATCTTTCTCCGTCAGCCACTTTTGTTGATCGAATGCCTTTTAAGTCCAATTTGATTGCAAAAAAGCCCGTTATCACACTAGATCGTGATAACGGGCCTATTTTACCTGAAAGAATGCCTAATAGTATAGATGAGCACTATTCAATCCATCTTTCTTTATATTTTGCTAAATCGACCACGCCAGTTGGGCAATTGATTCATCCGAATGACATATATACCTGGTAGTAAATCGGAGATAGGAATGATAGCCATTTCGCTGGTCGGGTTAACTTGGCGCACCAATTGTCCATCCATACTGTATATTTCTATCATACCTACTGCTGTTAGGTCTATTGCTGTTAAATCTAAACGCACTTCTTCGGTTGCCAAAGTAGGATTTATACTAATAGCCGATTGATTATCAAGTGTTAATGTATTTACGCTACCGTCTGAAGTGAGCGTAACCCCATCTGTTTGATACTGTATTGTGTAATTTGAAGGCATATTCACTTGACTAAAAGTACCTGTGAATGTCCCTGTTGTTTGGATGATTTTGATACTTCCATTTACAGCAGTACCATTAGCCACTATTACATTTAAAATACCACCTGCGGTCATGTTGCCATTTACGAGCAGTTGATCAAATTCACCTGTTTGATCGCCCTCTACTTCAATATCAATACCTTTTGCAATGTTGAAATTATCTTGGATCGTCAAGATGCCTGGAGAGCAACCGGGCGCAATAGTTCCATCATTACTAAATCCTGCGTTGAAGGTGTAAGAACCATCACCTTTAAAAGTCCCTGATGAACCAGTGTTAAAAGGCACATTAAAGGAAATTTTTATCGGCTGGTTGCCGCAAATGGAGAAAGTACCATCGTTAAGAAAAGCAGTATAGCCATCAATAATGACATCCTCTTCGGAATCTACGTTCCAATTACCGCCATTTTTGAAGAAACTGGTATTGATTTCAATGATACCACCGTTGAGTGTAATGTCTCCTTCATTGGTAAACGGCGCCGATACAATAGGTCTTTTTTCGTTTTCACGAATAATTGCAGTAGCATTTTCCAAAACGCGCATTGGTACGTCGATAGTACCGCCATTCCAGTTGATGCTATTGCCGATACGCAAATTGCCGCTACCTTCAATATCCGCATCTACTAGTCGAAGCACGGTGGTTGGCTCAAAAGTGGTATTGAGGCGAAGCGATCCTCTTGTCAATAAATAATCAGAAGCAGGTGGTAATATGATATTAGTAACCACATCAGCATCGGTGAATATATATTGATCATTATTGGTCAAATTTGTCCCTTGGAAAAATGTGGCTTTACCACTACTAATTTTAACGCTACTAAAACCTGTTGTGGTTGCTCCTGAACGAAAATTTAAACCATTGTAATAGCCTCCAAATATCCATAATTTACTACCCGGTGCTCCTGTTAATAGGCTTCTTTGTTCCATATCTCCACCAAATTCAAAAGTGGCATTTGCGGCTACGTTAATAGTGCCTTTGTTCTCTAAATTACAGTATATCAAAGCACGTTTACTATTGCAATTCATTGTGCCATTATTGATCCAATTGAGTTTATCTTCAGAATTACCATAGGAAGCAACAGAATCTGCGGTTATATTCAATGTGCTATTGTTGATGAATCCCGGTACCCCCAAGTAGAATAGCCCTGGTGTATTCCAATTCATGATCCCTTCATTTTTTAAATTACTCGTCGATATGGCTCTGAGTTGGACTACTGCATTTGGCGTGAATGTGACCTCGTTTTGTTCGCCAAAAGTAGCATCATCAATTATAGTATTGGCACTATTGAAAACAACTTTTTTTGTACCGTTAAAATAAGCCCTGGTGAGTGTTACCGATCCATTAAAAGTTTGATCTTGATTGATAGTAAAATTTCCACTAAAAAAATAACTAGCATTGTTGGGTAGCGCATTTGCCGATTCAACAAAAGCATCGTTAAATTCAAAATTATTCACATTACTCCAATTGACACCACTTTCTATTTGAATTCCGGTGTAAAGTGCTGTTTCAAAATTGGATACATTGATACTTGACCCCGATTTTAGTACGTTACCTGTGTTGAAATAATACCCCGATAGTTCGAGTGTGCTTCCCGTTGGGCCATTAATGTCCGCTAGATTTTCGAATGCAAAGAGCGATAATTTGCTGGAACCCGCCATATTGATGCTACCCTCGTTGCGCATAGCGCGGTAAATTCCTATGTGGGTACTGTTGGCCGCAATATTGATTGTGCCTTTGTTTATAATGGGGTTTTGGTAGAAAAGACCATCAGTTAACATTGAATCCTTAGTAGTCGTAATATTCCACACACCGTTATTTATCAAAGGGTAATCATAAGAAATGATATTGCCTCGTTGCCAAGTGAGTGTGCCATTATTGGTAATTGAGCCCACCCTTACTACTTTGGGGCTATTGATGGTCATTATACCGCCAGCATTAATCAAGCAAATGCCATTCAAATCGCCCTGTAAGTGTGTAAAGGAACCATTTACCGTTATTTTATTAATTGAAAAATATGGAGCATTGGTTACTAAGGTACCATCTACTACCATTTCTCCATAGAATAAAATGCCACTAAAAGGCGTAGAATATGCAGAATCGTCTATGATGGCATTAGCACCGCTGTTGATTTTTAATGCGAGCGACCAGGTTACCGGGAAGCGAGATTCTAGGTTTTCAGTGATAGTTAAAGAGGAACCTCCAATACTACCTAACCCTAAAATCTTGAGTGATCGAATGGTTATATCCGACTCAAGAGTTAATGTTGTATTTGCAGGTACATTGATCGTTGCCTCATCCCCTGCACCGGGGACACCGACCGGTGACCATACATTGGGATCATCCCATCTACAACTGTTTTCTCCAACGAAATTGTAAGTAGTTGCTTTTAAAAAAGAAGGGAAAGCGACCCCAAAGCATATCAGGAGATATACCATTAAATAATGTTTGTTTGTTTGCATAACTTAAAAAATTAAATGAAATAATAAGATTAAAACAGGCTAAAAATAAAATTGTTTTTGTGAAATGTGGACATGCCAAAATTGGCTTTCTGTTTGCTATTTTTAGTCAAAAAAAATAATTCCGGGTGTTTTCCAATGAAAACCCCAAAAAAAACGGGCTATCTCCACTACTAGAGATAACCCGTTTTTACGTATGATCGACCTGATTTTAAACCTACATTCCTAAGGACTGACCAAGTGAATACCAATATTAAAATACAGAGGATTGCCTATTGTATTCAGCATTGCATATTTTTGATTACCAGTAAATCCCCTAAAGAATTCTTTGCCATCGTCTTCCAAATAATCGGCATTGAACGACCAATTATACCGCCAACCTGCCTGAAAACTCAGCCAAACAAAACCGGATAATTGCCTTTGGTATTCAGCGCGTGTACGCATTTCGCCCCTGCGTATCTCGAGGCTGCGCTCGGTGTCCGAAAGGGCATCTATTCGATAACTTTGTCCTTCCAATTCGTAACCTACCAAAACGAGGTTGCGAGGGTTGATAGTGCGCCTGTAGTGCGCACGTGCGGGGAACAAAATTTCGGTACCCCATTTGCGATTGGGTGCTGTATAGTTGAACAGTACAACGGGCAGATAATTCATTTCACCGACCCTGTAAGTGCGGGCAACCCCTAGCCCCCATTGCTTGCGGTCGTTGGGACGGCGGCCCCAAATAGCGGCTGCTGAATACCTCAAATACCGGAGCGACTGGAAATCGCTGAACGAATAATCGCCGCTTAAATCGGAACTGCCCTGGAATAGTAAAAAACTTTTCTCACCCAAAGGTTTGAAGACCGTGGTGTTCAATGCTATGGTGCGCAATCCACCTGAACGCAAGTAAGATGTGAGGCTATTAGTAGGTTCTGGCTTTCGGTTTTCACCCAAATTGTAACGGGTTTCCCAGTAATTAAAACCCATTTGCCAAACAATACTGTTTTTTGAAATAACGGGTATATTTGCCGATAAACGCAGACCTCCTGTATAATTTGCTCGTACATCTTCTACGACTGGTGTTTTGTCGTCTTCTGCGTAAGACCCAATCGCCGATATTTGCATGGTATATGGCAATTGAGCATCCCAAGCAACCGATACAAAACGTTGCGGACTTTGGTCAAAAACTTTTGGACTACAGTAACGCTTGGTACCTGTATCCGTAAATTGCACATTATCGTAAATGCTGTAATCCTCCTCTGTTTCTGTTGCGGGCGGAAGCGTATCGGTAGTGGTTTGTGCCGAAATAACCGATATATCTGCGACTACACAAAGCAGCGAAAGGCAAAAAAAACGCCAATTAATAGATTTTATCACAGTATAGCGTTATTGTTTGACCTGAACACGTTTCCAAACATCGGAGCGACCCAAGGCTTTTACACCTACATAACCACGAATATCTAAGGTATTATCGTCTTTTGCTTTTATAACAGAACTGTAGGTACTGCCACTTTCTGGATCATAAATAGAGCCATCAATCCATTCTGTGCCATTGAATGTAAAATCTTTGAGCATCCGATAGCCTTTTAATGGAACGGTGCGCATAGATTCGTCTGGGTTGTTTTTGTCTAGTTTTGCGGCTTTAGTGGTAGGGTCAACAGGTTCGCGCAACCATACGATTTTACCGTAGTATTTGCTACCAATTTTTTCAATTTTAACCCGTGCTTTTCCATTGCTTGGTTCCCATAAGCCAATGAGTTTGTCGCCTGCTTCTTGCGCTGTTGCACCAAAAGTACCTAACAGCAGGAAAAATATAATACTGAGCAATTTCATAAAAATGTTATTTAATAGTGATTTTAAATTCAAAAATGCCTTTGATTGGTAAACTATTGGCAGTGTCTTTTTTAATATTTACATCTGCTACAAAAGTCATATTGGCTTGTTGGAGTATTTTACCAATTTTTTCTTGTTCTTTAGCAATGTTTAAGGTCAATTTAGTTTGCCCTTCGGGTACAGGATTGAGTACGCCTAGTTTTTGCATATCAACTTGATCTGCAGCCAATTGTAATGTAATTTCGCTGATTAAACTGGAATTCATGCTATCGGGTAGCATCAAAGTAGCGGCACTCAATGTTGCTTCCGATACCTTATCTAGACTGGTACCGTTAGTTTTCAAAAAATCTGCTAAAGTTGATTTGAAATCACCCTGTGCTGTATTGGAGCCTTCCAAAAGCGGGCCATCAGCTTGTAATGTGATCTCAGGGGTGGTGAATACCAAAACCTTGGATTCGCCGCTGCACGACATAAAAATTAAAGTTGGTAGCAGCAATAAAAAAAGTAATACTCTCATAATTAATAGTGTTAACGTCGAAAAACAATTTTTATGTTGGATTGTTCATTTTTTTTGGTTTTTTTGAATAGGAGGTTGACGGTTGTGTAGAGTATTACTTTGGTGTTTTGGCCAAAGAGTGTTGAGGTAGTAGAAGTTTTATTCCTGCTTTAAATATCTAAATAGCCCTGTCAATACAACAAGACAAACAAAAATCATAGCAAGAGCAAGAGAAACAAGTAGAAATGAGATGAATCCCTCCACAACTGTAGTGCCTTCTTTTCCACCTGCAATAGGCATCATTTTCCCCGCTCCGGTCATGGCTGCTATGGTTACTGCCACGAAGTTTGCAAAAGAACCATACAATGCCAACCAAAATGCAGCGGTTAACCATTTGTCATTTAATAACAGTTTGTTCCAAATCAGTCCTAGAATAACTAAAAACATACCGTTTATTGTGCCTTCGAGATGAGCAGAAAGTGCCATTCTTGAATTTGCCATCATTGGAATAAATAAGCCAATAAGTAATCCCAATAAGAACAATAGAACTCCGAGAAAGAGCAGCCACTTTGAATGCTGTTTTTTTTGGATTGAGTTTTCCATTTTTAATGTGCTTCCGTTTTTTTTTGAATATTGGACATAATACTTAGCAAAGGTATTGCAAGTAAATAATAACTCCAAATTTTAATTCCCTGAAAAAGCCGCAGTTTGATTAGGGATAAAAATTGATGATTGTGCACCATATATTTTTATTTTTATAATCATTTTTTTACTTTTTTTTTAAAAATTTTAAAATAATCTCCTAATTTTGTTTCCAAATTAAACCAAAAGCACATAAAGCATAAAGCGACACACACAAATTAAACCCTCCATATAAATTACCAATGGCTAAAAAACAACTATTTGCCCTTTTTGCCTCCATTAATGCCTACACCAACGGCATACGACCACTCAACGGCTGCGTTGCCGATATGCAGGCATTACACGATTTCTTATTGCGCCAAAGTGAAGCCTTGGACAGCACTTTCGATTTCCATCCACTCATCCTGACAGATGAAGCGGCAACGCGCCAAGCTGTTATCGATGGCTTTCAGCATTTTGCCAAAGCGGGCGTGGACGATATTTGCCTTTTTTATTTTAGCGGACACGGTAGCCGTATTGACTCAAAAGACTTTTGGGAATCCACTGATGGCAAAATTGAAGCCATTGTTTGTTATGATAGTTGTGTGGTTGGTAAGGAATTATCGGTGTTGATCCACGAGGCTACACATGGCAACCCCGATCGCCATTTTTTGGCTGTAATGGATTGCTGCCATTCGGGAGGAAATACCAGAAGTACGCAACTCGACTCGGTCGCCATCCGGCTTAGTATGCCCAACCGTTTTCCTGCTAAAATCCAAGCATATCATGGTTTCGACCGAGGGGCTTATATTCCCAATGGCAAAGGACAATTCAGTACTCCCAAAGGCAAACATATCCAAATTGCTGCTTGTAGAAACTATCAAACCGCAAAAGAAGTAGTAATTGGAGCAGAAATACGCGGTGCATTTACCGCCAGTCTGATAGAAGTATTGGAAACCAATAATAGTATGGTGGCCTACTCGGATTTGGAAGATCGGATTGCTCGAAAAATAGATAATCGTATTCGTACAGGTGACCAACGCCCAAGTGTGGAATCTATCGCTGATGCGGATAAAAACCGTAGTTTCCTTGGTGGCGCTGTTCAGCCAAAGCATCGCTTTTTTGTGGGTTGGAACAAAAATGCTGGAGCGTGGCAGGTAAATGCAGGGTTTTATCACGGTGTTTCGATGGGGGGGAAATATCCTACAACCTTGGAAACAAAAGACGACCAACGCGCTTTGACTGTCACCGCTGTTTTTGCTGAATACACCCTTGTTACCTGGGCAGATGCATCATTTGTGCCTATTAAAAAACAAACGTATGATGTGCAGGTTACGATTGGAGGTACGCCGCTCCATCCTGTTGCTTTTGCGCCCGATTGTGACCCAGTCGTACAAAAATTACTAACGGAGCAGTTTATAAAAGCCGGCGTTTCCTATATTCAAATGAACGATGATTTTTCTAAAACTGCATTTCGTATCCATACCACAGCACAAGGAATTGCCTTGTTACAAGATGGTGCTGATTTGCCAGTTTTTGTACCAGTGTTACCTGTTAATGGTATGTTTGGACTTCTGCAAGCCTTGGAATTTTGGAAAAAAACTGACGCGGTCATGCAGTGGAATTTCTTAAAATCACTCGAAAATCCGATCAGCACGCTTGTTCAAAACCAATTAGAAATCACTGTTTATCGCAGTATCGGCGTTGAAAAATGGTGGGAAGTGCAGCCGGAGCAAATGGAAATAGTACACGATTTTTTCAATCCAATTGAATTGCCTTATCGCCAAAATGCTGCGGGGGCGTATAGTATTAACCCTTCAATAGCGATAAAAATTAGAAACAAAGGCGATAATCCATTGTTTATCAAAGCATTACATTTGAGTGGTCGATTTGGAATCAGTTCTGTATTTGTGTCTAATAATGCTGTTGGAGCAAACACAGAAGTGTGGCCAGTACTGGTGAGCAATGGAAAATCTTATAGATCAATAGGGCTTACCATTGATGATGGGCATTATATGGCAGGCATGAACGAATTGACGGATTATTTTAAAATCATGGTTGCTACGGAAGATTTTAGTACAAACGCCTTTGAGCAACCTTCTTTGAAATTGAGGGGATTGGATATACCCAAACGCGCGGTTGGTTTTGGAGATGAACCGACCATAAAAATGAACGATTGGGGTACTGTTACGATACCCTTTAAACTGCTTCGGCCAAAGGCAACGGATAAAAAAATATAGGAAAATAACAATTACACAATGGGAAAACGTAATATTGCGCCCTAAATACTTAATTTGTATCTCGCTTAAATGGCCAAAACTAAAGATATTGCCACTATTCCCAACGCGGTGTCGGAAAAACCGGCGATTAGCAAGTATTATGTGCTAATGGTAGCAATAGATCATTATCCGGTGCATGATAACGATCCAAGTTTAACGATTAGCGGGCTGAATAATCCAGTTTTGGATGCTAATAATGTGCTCCGTATTTTGTTAGAACGGTACGATTTGGGTATTCCTAACACAGATCAGGCCACCGATTTACGTTTAACCGATGATCGGTATGCAGCAGCAAAAGAGCCTATTTGGGTCTATGATACGTTGCAATACAAGTGTCTGTATAATTTTAACGCTGCCCATGATAAAATACTCGACCATATAGATGCGGTACATGCCGCTATTTGCGAAAATGATGCTTTTTTGATATATTTTTCTGGACATGGGATAGTTAAAAGCAATTCTGGTTTTCTCTTAGCCGGAAATGCTTTAAAAAATCGTACGGGTTGGATCAATTACAGCGAATTATACAATCCATTTACCAATTATTTGAAAGACGCTAAATGCCGCGATTTACTGTTGATATTAGATTGCTGCTATTCAGATGCGATATCGTTGGGTAAGCAAGGCGTAAATGATAGTGATTTATTTTCGCGGAAAGTAATGGTATCATGTGGATCAGATAGACTAGCATTGGATGGCGAGCCGAGCGAAGGCAGTCCATTTGCCAATGCATTGGTGCAGGCATTAACAGAAAATACGCAACCAATGCTCAGTTTAGCACAGATAGAAGGGTTTATGACATCCAAAGTGGGTGAAAAAACAATGGGCGAACAAGAGATTAATTTTGGGCCGCTCCCGGTTGATTGGAGTGGAAAAGGTGATTTTTATTTTCCATTAAAAGGAGCGATAAAAGAGGCGTTACCTGCCCAGCAATTGGCTGCCAGTATTGTGAAATACCTCAATTTTAAAGATCAAAAAGCGGGTTTTGAGGATCATTTTGAAACATTATTTGAACGCGATTTTCATCTAATCACGACCAGCGCATATAATTTTGATGTACAGCAATTATTGCGTACCGTTCTTTTCGAGCACACCCGCGACGTTGATATGCTCAATTTGGTCGCTGGCGACCCCATTTTACTTTGGCCAAGTAGTATCCCCGATGGTAATTTTTGGGATGCATTACAGCGATCTTTGACCAAATTGCAAATCAGCGCAGGCATAAACAAGGCAGAAATCATTAAAGTAATTGTAGATCGGCTACAAGTAATGCCCGAATTTGTCAAAAAAACATTTGTCATTGCGGTGGGTTATGAAACAGGTATAGATACTGATCTGACCAAATTAATCGGTTTTTGCAAAGAATTCATGGAAATGATCGAGGCCGAAAAACGGCAACGTAACCATGATTGCTTTGCAAAATTATTCCTGATTTTATCTGAATTAACACCCGGTAATTCAGCATTTGAGGTAGAAACGGCATTAAATATCCCTAAAGATGCCAAATATGGCCTCCTAAATATTGATCGAGTAAAAGACCAAGACATCAATGTGTTCACATTTGAGCGCTGGCAAAAGGAAGCCACAAAAATGATGGGCAAACCCCTTCCTGCATTAAAAAAGGAAGAACTATTTACCCCAACCATCAAACATTACGAAATATTAAACCTCATCGACATCATATCCCAAAAACTACAAGTCGATAGCGGCCAGGTCATGCAAAATATCGGCATTCTAAAATAGGCAGCTCTCCCATCCAAGCCCTGAAAGGGCGACATATCCAACATAGGGCATCGCCCTATGCGGCACCGCCCTATGCGGCACCGCCCTATGCGGCACCACCCTATGCGGCACCACCCTATGCGGCACCACCCTATGCAGCACCACCCTATGCAGCACCACCCTATGCGGCACCACCCTATGCGACACCACCCTATGTGGCACCACCCTATGCGGCACCACCCTATGCGGCACCACCCTATGCGGCACCCATCCAAGCCCTGAAAGGGCGACATATCCTGCATAGGGCAGCGCCCTATGTGCCCTATCTGCCCCATCTGCCCTATGAGAAGGATATGTCACCTACCATTCCTCACAATTCCACCTTCTTCTCCTGCATCACCACCTGTTGGTGTACAATACTTTCCTTATGTATTGCTGTAAGGAAATGCTCCACAAACTCATCATTCAGGCCGCGTTTCCGACCCTGTTCGTAGCCTTTTTCCAAAATTTCATTCCAACGCGCAGTTTGCAAAATAGCAATATTATTGCGGTGTTTGTACTTACCAATATCTTCGGCGATACGCATCCGGCGGCCCAATAAATTGAGTAATTCCAAATCAATTTCGTCAATTTTATGGCGCAATTGCTCAATATGCTCCACAAATTCAGGGTTATTACTCGTTTCACTACGCACAATCAAGTTTTTAATCATTTCCTTATATACAAAAGGAATAATCTGTTGTTTGGCATCGCTCCACGCTTCATCGGGAGTAGGATGCACCTCCGTCATCAGGCCATCATAATTGAGGTCGAATGCTTGTTGTGCCACCTCATGCAAGTCTTCGCGGTTACCGCAGATATGCGAATTATCACAAATAATAGGTAAGTCGGGCATACGACGGCGCAATTCGATCGGAATTTCCCAATAAGGCGCATTACGGAATTTGGTCTTAGTATAACTCGAAAATCCGCGGTGAATCGCACCAATTTGAGTAACACCTGCATTGCTGATCCGTTCGATGGCACCGATCCAAAGTTCTAAGTCGGGATTTACCGGATTTTTTATCAATACAGGTACATCCACGCCTTTGAGTGCATCCGCGATTTCCTGCACGGAAAATGGATTTACAGTAGTGCGGGCACCAATCCAAAGTACATCCACCCCGTGCTTGAGGGCTTCATACACTTGGTTGGCAGTTGCCACTTCGATGGTGGTTTTAAGCCCCGTTTCTTGTTTTACACGGCGCAACCAAGGGAGTGCTTCCACGCCTTTACCCTCAAATCCGCCCGGTTTTGTACGAGGTTTCCATACGCCAGCGCGGAAAAGATCAATGCCGCTGTCGGCCAGCCCGTGGGCCGTAGCCATTACTTGTTCCTCTGTTTCGGCGGAGCATGGCCCGGCGATGAGGAAGGGTCGAGTGTCATTTTTTTTGAACATGATATTTAAAATTTATGGATTTACAAAATAGCCTCTAATGAATTAGTCTTTTAAAATTCTTCCAATATCGTTGGCTTGTCGGATCAATTCGTCAAAACGTTTAAAATCTTTTTTGATCAATATCGTCCGAAATTGGCTGACGGTATTGATAAACTCGTCGAGTACATCGAGTACATTATCTCTATTTTGGGTAAAAATAGGCACCCAGGTATCGGCATTACTCTTGGCCAAACGAGCAGTACTACTAAAACCACCGCCCGCAAGTTCAAAAATTCGGTCTTCTTGTCGCTCCTTTTCCAACACCGTTAAGGCCAAGGCAAACGAAGCAATATGCGAAATATGACTGATATAAGCCACATGCAAATCGTGATCGGCAGCCTCTAAATACGAAATTTTCATCCCCAAAGAGGCATAAAGTGCCTTTGTTTGCGCTACCGCATCCATATCGCTCGATTCTGTATTGCAAAAAACGCATCTTTTACCCATGAAAAGCCCCGGAATAGCAGCCGTTGGGCCAGAGTATTCCGTACCCGCCATTGGGTGTGTAGCCACAAAGCGGGCACGATTGGGATGGTTTTCCACCGCTTCAATAATAGGCTGTTTGGTAGAACCCGCATCCAGCACCAATTGATCGGGGCGTATCAATCCTAATATTTTTGGGATCAATTTTATGAGCGTATCCACGGGTGTTGTCACGAGAATAATATCTGCCAAGGTTGCAGTTTGTTCGAGCGGTAACACTTCATCCACCAGCCCAAGTTCTAATGCCTTGGCTGCGTGGTCGGGATTTAGATCCGTACCGATCAAATAGGTCGCAAACCCACTTTCACGTAGTCCAATAGCCAAAGAGCCTCCAATAAGACCCAAACCGATTACTCCAATTTTCATAGCGTTTTTATGCGTTCTAATGCTGATTTAAACAATTCAATATCCTGGCAAAGTGAAATACGAACATAACGTTCGCCAGCCGATCCAAAAATACCACCGGGCGTTAGGAAAACATTGGCCTGATACAATAAGTGATCGCTCAGCGCGTAGCAATCCGTCCAATGATCGGGAATTTTTGCCCAAACAAACATACCTTGTTGGTTGCTATCAAATTGACAATCAATGGCTTGTAAAATAGCAAACGCTTGTACTTGCCGTTCTTTGTAAGTTGTATTTAATTGCGTGTACCAATCTTTCGATAAGTTCAATGCTTGAATTGCGGCATGTTGCAGGGGTAAAAATTGCCCCGAATCCATATTGCTTTTGAACCGCAAAATAGCCATCAAATGCGCAGGATTGCCCAATACCGCACCAATACGCCAACCAGCCATATTGTTGGATTTTGATAGCGAATTAAGTTCCAGCGCGACATCCATTGCGCCGGGTTGCGACAGGATACTCTGCGGGTTATTGTTCAGGATAAAACTATACGGATTATCATTGACAATCAGGATATTATGTTTTTTGCCAAATGCAATTAAGGAGCGGAATACCTCGCTTTTTGCGGGCGCGCCTGTGGGCATGTGCGGGTAATTGACCCACATAATTTTTACTTTGCTCAAATCTTGCGCCTCCAATGCCGCTAAATCGGGTTGCCATTCCAGTTCGGCAGAAAGGTCGTAATACTGCACCGTAGCCCCTGCTAACATGGATGCTGCGCGGTAAGTAGGGTAACCGGGATTAGGCACTAAAGCAATATCACCCGCTTCCAAAAAAGTCATGGCGATGTGCATAATACCTTCTTTTGAACCAATTAAAGGCAATATTTCGGTGGCGGGATCTAATTTTGCTTGATAAAACGTACCGTACCACTTGGCCCAAGCCTCGCGCAAGGCGGGTGTACCCGTATAAGATTGGTAACCATGTGAAGTGGGCATTTGGGCCGATGTATGCAGACTTTCCAAAACAGAAGGATCAGGTGGTAAATCAGGTGATCCAATACCTAAATTGATAACGTTTTTCCCGGCAGCGCGCATCTCCGCTATTTCACGGAGTTTGGCCGCAAAATAATATTCGCTAATACCTTCTAATCTCGATGCGGTTTTGATATGTGTCATTATATCTTGTTTGATAAATTAAAGTGTAGATGCTTGGTAAGTACCCAGTATTTTCAAATCGGTAACGATAGATTGTAATTGATTGATAATTAAAATATTATCCTTCATACTATCAAAGGTATAGTCTAAGAAAAAGCGGTATTCCCATACTTTTTCCTCAATGGGTACGGATTGTATTTTGGTCAGGTTGGCACCATTATCGGCCATGCTGGTCAATGCTTTACTGAGACAGCCTGGCTGGTGTGGCGTGACAAAAGAGATAGAGGATTTATTGGCATTTGGAGCGATAATTACTTGGTTTTGTGGTACAAGTGCTAGAAAACGGGTGTAATTCATCGGGTTGTCTTCAATGCCTTGTGCGATAATATCAAGTCCATAAATTTCGGCAGCCAACGCCCCCGCAATTGCACCTATATGTTTGCTATGTCGGCGGGCAATTCGTTCGGCGCTAGCAGCAGTGTCGTCGGATTCGACCAGTCGGATATGTGGATATTTTTTGAAAAACTCAGCGCATTGCGCCAAAGCCATGGGGTGTGATCGTACTTCATGTAGGTCGGCAATAGTCATCCCGGGAAGTACCATTAGGTTCTGTTGAATGGGTAAAAACACCTCGCCTACAATTTTTAAATTACTGTTATTCAATAACTTATAATTCCCTAAAATGCTACCCGCCAAGCTGTTTTCGATGGCAACAATGGCGGAATTACAAACCTTTCCTGCTTCGGCCATATCGAAAAGAGCATTAAAAGACAAGGCGGGTACCACCTCAATCTCTTGTCCGAAAAATGCACGGGCGGCCACTTCGTGAAATGCCCCTCTGATACCTTGAATTACTACTTTTGTCATGTGATAAAAAAAGAAAAGGGAGCCTCTGTGTGACAGAAACTCCCTTTTTGGTGTTGTTTATTGTTTATTTTCTATTTACAACATCGCAGCATGGAAATTCCTATCTCTTTTTTAAAATTAAAAAAGCAGCTAAAATAACCAAAATAATATGTGCTGTGCTGTAACATGCTGTATGCTCGTCTTGTATTACTGTACTAATACAGTGCAAAGGTATATTCGATGTATTGGATTGTGGTAATTTTTTTAAGAGTTTTTTTGTAGGGCACTGTTTTGTAATGTGTAAAATG
>JBEAVK010000146.1:0-27807 GCA_041160955.1 Bacteroidota bacterium | reverse complement strand
CAAAACTAAGACAGGATAGCAAAACGGATTTAACGGATTTAACGGATTTAACGGATTTAAACGGATTATTTTGAAACAATCCGCTCTAATCCGTTAAATCCGTTTCATCCGTTCTCCCATTGAACAACAGGGTGTATATCACATGGGAAATTGCTGCTTCGTCTAATGCAACCCAATTACCTATTTTGGGAACGAAATTACCCGCCCGTTGCCCCTTTTGGCCACACCTTTACGCTAGTTCCGAAAGGAATCCATTAGCACAAATTTTGACAAACAAATTAAATGATATAATTCGATTCATTCACTTTAAAAATTAAAAAAAAAATGCCTAAAATTAAAGTAACCAAAGTATCTGGGGTAGCTGACACCAATGGCTTAAGTTTCACATGCCAATGGTATGATGATGAAAGCACAAACCCACGTGTTCCATTCCCTATCGGTTTGACGATGCAAATCGAGGTTGGGGAAAATGGACTAACGTCTCAAGCCCAAATAAAACCGTATGGAGATTCGGGAATTGGTGTATGTCCAGGCTTTTTTGATACTGGAGACACCATCAGGTATTATTTTAGCGATGGTAGCACTGTAGATCATGGTTCTACTAATAGAGTCCCCCCTACCGCAAGAAACGTCTAATTAAGAAAACCATCTAGTAATATTTTCTCCATGCGCTATTCAGGATTTCCTGGGTAGCGTTTTTTTTTGATTTTTTTTCATCCTACCGTTGAGATTGATTTGGAGGACTCGTCTAACCTGCAAATGCTTTTCTAAAACGCATTTGATTCCCTCCTTGACCACACTTTTATAACAGTTCGGAAAGGGAATTATTATCACAAATTTTAACACATAAATAAACGATATTAACAATGAAAAAGTCATTCAATTTCAAGCAAAGCACAAGCATATTAATGCTGATCGGTCTATTTTTTAACCCTTGTGCTGGAAACACACAAGGCATATATTCAGCCTCTAGCACCGTAAGGGATTTGAACACGAAAAGTCCTGACTTGACCAACATCATCAATCAACTAGAAAACAACGCGCTTATTATCCTTTTAGGGATGGTCGTTTTGATGGGTATCATTTGGATTTGTATGATTGGGAAAGCATGTACCGAATTGCGCCAAAAAACTAAAAGTATCCGCGTATCCGTGCTGCCTTTATTACTCTTTGTAGCGGGGCTTAGTGTTTTGGGTAGCAGTTGTTCCGCAACACAGCACGCCATGGCCGATGAGATGCGCGAAGAACAGTCGGCAGAAAATCCGGCTTGCGTTTGTCCTACACGTCATATCCCTAATTACCATGGATTTGGACAAGGCAAGAGCTATTATCCTTACGATAGCTATTCCAATTGGCACACCTCCTCCATTTGTAAGCATTGTGGAAAAAGAATTTTTTAAACCACTTTTTGAAAAGTGTAACGCTTGCTTTTATTTCAAAAAGATCAACCAATAAACTTATATTACAATTAAAATCAAAACCATGCGTAGTCTAATTGCTTTTTCAATCGTCATCCTTTTGACCCCAATAGTACCCCAAACTGCTGCCGCACAAATCGCTAATACCTGGAAAGGCGGAACACCCGGACAGGAGACCAACTGGGCATGTAGCAAGAATTGGAGCCTCGGCAGAATCCCGGATGCTTTTCATAATGTAGTGATCTCGGATGTATCCACTTCGACGGGCAAGTACCCGGTCATTATGAAGGGCGATGTCGAGGTGTTGAGCCTTGTAGTGCAGGCTGGCGCGTCGCTGACGCTCCTTCCCCAAGCACGCTTATTTGCTGAGGAGGTTGAAATTTTAGGTACTTGCAAAGGCTGCCAAGAGCGGTATGTAATCGAAGGAAATTCGGAAAGTGCTACGGCTCATTCTGCAAATCAATGATGATCTAAGTTTTTGATAACCAATTAATTAAACGCTTAAAAATCAAGAACAGCGGACAGTTCGTATAAAACCGACTGTCCGTTAAATGCCAACAACAATACTAATATTAAATTTTAAAAACATGAAAAACTTTTTTTTGCTCGCGGCCTTTTTGATCGCCGCATTCAACACCCAAGCCCAAGACCTCACCCCCGAAATGATGACCCTCGCTAACAACTGGAAAGCCGCCCTCGAACGCGGTGACGCCAAAGCCTTAGCAGGCATGTACGCCGAAAAAATGGATTACATCAATCCAGACGGCACCACCTCGACCGCAACTCGTGCAGAAATCGAAGCCGATTTTGTAAAAACTTTCGAAACCCATACAGGCACACTCGAACTTGCCCCCGGCTGTACAGCGACCTTGCTGCCCGATGGCAGAGCCAACTTTAATGGTGAGTTCACCCAAACCAGTACGGACAAAAAAACCGGCAAGAAAGAGGCCTTCAATGGCTATTTTGATCAACATTGGGTGCGCGAAGGCGGACAGTGGAAGTTGAGCGTCATGAAGGTTACACCGAAACAATGATCTGTATCAAAACGTCGGCAGGGTTTAAAATCCTGCCGAGGTTAAAACAGTAATTTTTTAACAATTAAAACAAGTTTTTAAAATGAAAAAACAACATTGTTTATCGCTTTTTGCCTTTGGGCAAACCTCTTTGGCTGTACAAATGCATACACACCAAAACCCGCAACCGCAGCAGAACTGTCTCAAATGAACAGAGATTTTGCAAAAGCATTGAATGCAAAAGACGCAGTGGCAGCAGCCAACTGTTATACGGAGGACGCAACGATTATAGTAGAAAGAGGGAAATACACAGAATTGCTCAAACGTGGTGCAGATGGCAAATGGCTATCTACGCATGGGATGTGGAATACGGATACGCTGGCGTTGAGGTAATGTGAAAAGCCCCCCCTAAGTATATTTTAAATTTATTATATCGGATTTAGGGCTGTCGCCTCGCCGAAATCCGACATCATAAATCTGAAATCATTACCCCTCCAGTATTTTCTCTATTTTTACCAAGAACATACAGAAGGAATTTCTATTTTAGGCAACGGCGAAATCAGATAATTCACGCATATCCGCAGGGCGGAAACCTAAAACAAGGTGTGTTTTAGGAATACCCATATCCCTAAAATCAGTGTCTAAATCAATTTCGGTGCTGTTTTGTTGCACCCAAATATTACCTGTTTGGGCATTAATACTGAAATGGAGTAATACTTTGAAAGAATATTGCCGTTCAAACCAAGATATGTGAATCAATTGAAATTGATTATGTTTTGTATCTGTAACAGCCTGATAACCACCTATTGAACCAAGTGACTCATTGCGTTCTTGAGCCAATTGTTCAACATAGCGGCTTAGAATATCTTGATGATGTTGTATCTTTTTTTCTAAATCAGCCATTTTACAATTTCTTTTTTTAGTTTGTCAAAAATAAAGATTTTTACATTATAGTCATTCACAGAATTGAGGATGCCTTGTCTTTGAAAATCTTTGGCATATACATCGGTTGGAACGGCTATATAAAGTTTCCTATCAGGTTTAAGCGTTTTAATGCCGATAAATAATTGAGATATTGACCTAATATTTTGTGAAACTCGTTACCGAAAGACAATTCCAAAAACGACTTTGCCTCGACCGCTACTTTATCTGCACCACGTTCGGCAGCAATAAGTTTTTCGGCGCCTAAATCTATTTCCCAAGCAGGGTCATAGTTTTCCATACGATAAGGGTCATGCGTAATTGTCCAGCCGTCTTTTTCAAGTGACTCTCTAACAATGTCGTGTATTAAATCTTTTGCCATGTTCCATTTTACCTTTCTAAGTACAAAGTTAAGGGTTTTTCGTGAAAACAAAAGTCCTTCCCTGTTTTCTCTATTTTTCAATCAATAAAACAAATTTTTAGAATGAAAAAAATAACTTTATTGCTCGTTTTCGGATTCATTTGCCAACTGGCTTTTGCCCAACACGACCACCATACGGACGATACAAAAACAACGGAATCGCACGGTCACAATCACCTGGCCCATATCCAAACATCGCGGGCGCAAAATTTTTATATCCACAACTTGCCAGCCCCCAAACTGATGACTGGCATTGGTGCATCGAATTTGAAAATAGAAACCAAGTCTGATGCTTGCCAAAAACACTTCAATCAAGGGCTGAACCTTCAGAAAAATCTATTGAAAAATACAATGATTTGCTCAAAAGATTCCCAAAATCAGCGATGGTTTATTTTGAATTATTAAAGGTTTATATCCAAAAGGGTGATGTAGAAAAAATAAAAGAATTGGGAACCACTCTAAAAGAGGCAACGATTTATGCCGATAAAGGGATGTTTGGGGTAGTAAAGAAATAATTTATAGGCTTTATCTAATTCCTGATACAAAATTTTACATTTTTTTACAAATGATAATTAACCCCAACATTTTTATTTTCATTCCTTTGTCGATTGAAAATAAGTATTTTAATCATTCAAAAATGAAAAAATTTGTAAAATTATTTGCGCTGTTCCTAATGTCTGTTTTTTGCACCTCTTGTGGGCAAAGCCAAGCAAACGTACTGCAAGATACTATCAAACCCAATAGTGTATTATACGCCGAGTCTCTACTTAGAGAAGCAGACAGCTCCAAAGTACCCATGAGTATGGTTCGGAATGTAAGGCAAGCCAGAAACGGAGATATTTTAGTTGCTTCTTATTTTGGTGTATTTCGATTTGATGGAACCTCTTTTACCAATATAACAAGTACAATAAGTTCGCCCAGTTTCTGGGATGTACTGGAAGATCGAAAAGGCAATCTTTGGTTCGGTACCAGGGATTCAGGTGTTTATCTTCAGCCTGCGGGGCAAACCACCTTTCAGCATTTTACAACTAAAGATGGGCTTGCCAGTAATTATGGCGCTTTGCATCTTTATGAAGATAAAGCCGGGAATATCTGGTTCGGCACTGTAAATGGAGCATACCGTTACGATGGGAAAACGCTTCGAAGTTTTACGACGAAAGATGGACTGCCCAATAACGATATTAATACGATTATGGAAGACAATACTGGGAAATTATGGTTTGGTACAAGGGGCGAGGCTTGTTTTTATGATGGAAAAACATTTACAGTTTTAAAAAACAAAGATGGCAAAACGTTTAACAACGTTTGGTCAATCATCGAAGATAAAAGAGGAAGCATTTGGTTCGGTGCCAATGATAGCCTTTGGCGTTATGACCCTTCGGCTTCGCTCAGGGCAGGTGGCAGTACCTTTACAAACGTATCGCCGAGGGGGGCTTATGCCATCATCCAAGATAAAAAAGGAAATATCTGGACTACTGGTGGAACTGGTGGAGCATACTCGAGGGTTTGGGCACTTTCACGCTATGATGCAGAGTCCTTGTACCATGAAAAACCAAATGTAACCGAAATTAAGTCATCAGATGAACTCGCTTTTTTGGGACTTTTGGAAGCGAACGATGGAAGTATTTGGTTTGGATCTGCTGGGCCTAATCCTGGAGTGCATCGTTATGATGGAAAAACTGTTATGGACTTTAAAAGTAAAGTATGGTTGAAATACACGTCAGGAGTTCGTTCAATTTTAGAGGATAGTAAAGGGAATATTTGGTTTGGTAGTTACAACGAAGGCGTGTGTCTGCTTCAAAATGGTAATTTTCAATATTTTACAATAGAAAACGGATTAAGTGACAACCAGGTAAGGAGTATTTATGAAGATAAAAATGGCACAATTTGGTTTGAATGTGGCATGGGAATAAGTGTTTATGATGGGCAAAAAATGACTGTCTATAAAGAACGAAATTATGATGCCATAAACGAATGGAAATTAACCGATAGTGATCTTTGGTTTAAAGGCGATGAAACGGTTGGCTATAACAAACTTGAAAAGCATGCAGGAGTGCATCAGTTTGACGGAAAAAACCTTCAATACCGCAGTTTCCCAATAGAACCAAAATTAGGAAAGGAAAACGTCTATTCTGTTTCAACACCTTTTATAAATGGTAAAAATGGAACGGTTTGGTTTGGAACTTATAGTGCGGTGATTGGGTATGATGGCAAGCAATTTAAAATATTTGATAATGACGCATTAGGATTAAATGGCACCACCGAATCTTTGCATATTCGATGCATTATGGAAGACAGCAAAGGCAATCTATGGATTGGAAACAATAGTGGTAACAATACAATTGGAGGTATTGGTGTAATAAAATATGATGGAAATAAATTCACCTATTTTACCAAACAACTTCGATTAAGAAGAGAAGACACCAATGGTAATTGCTTGGACAGGGTTTTTTCAATGTGCGAGGACAGTTCTGGCAACATTTGGTTTGGAACAGTTGAATCAGGTGTTTGGCGATATGATGGGCAAACAATGACAAATTTTACCAAAAAAGATGGTCTGGATGGTGACATGACTTGGATTATTTATAAAAGCAAAAGTGGTGAATTGTGGTTTGGTGGAGGCCCAAATGGTGTGTTTCGCTTCAATGGCAAGTCTTTTGAACGAGAATACTAGTAAATGAGTTGCATTGAATGGCTACACTTGCTATTGGCAAAACGATTCCTATCCCCAAATGGGGCATTATCGGCAGCGCAACGCCGAATAATTGGGATGCTGACCAACCGATGACTTACGACGAGGTGAGCAAAACGTGGAAAATTACCCTTAATCTCAAAGCTGGTGAATTTAAATTCCGTGCCAATAGTAACTGGAATATCAATCTCGGCGATACCAAAGGTGACGGCGTTTTGAAAGGCGACGGCGACAATCTCAAACTTGCTGCCGACGGCAATTATACCGTCACACTGAGCCTGAACGCCGCTGGCCTTTACACTTATAAACTCATTAAAAATTAAATCTAAAATACGATTTTATACGGAGGGGTCAAAAGCACCTCCTCATTATTAGATGGCTCAATCCTTAAACACTTCCGTCACATCTACCTCTAAGTTTGGAATTATGGGCGTAGTGAGTATGTCACCTTCGACAGTGGGTGGCAGGCCGATATAGCGACCTTGTTCGTTGAGGCTAAATACTTGGATTGTTTTTTCGGTTGGATTGACAATCCAGTATTCGAGGACACCAGCCTCTTGGTAGAGTTCGAATTTATCGCGCATTTCAGTACGGCTGTTGCCAGGAGAGAGGATTTCGATGATGAGGTCGGGCGCGCCATTGCAGCCACGGGTATCTAATTTGGAAAGATCGCAGATGACACACAAGTCCGGTTGGATTACCGTGATGACATCTTTATCATCGCGGGCGCGCTTCAGGCGCACATCGAAGGGCGCGACATAAACTTTGCAGTGGCTTTTTTCAAGCGAAAGGATGAATGGTTTTACTAAGGAAATAGTAATATCCTGATGCCTGCGATTAGGTGCAGCCATTTTACGAATTTTACCACGCAGTAGTTCTATTCGCTGTTCAAACTGCCAGAGCAGGTAATCAGCGTAGGTGTAGGTGCCATTGGGGTCGAGTTGATCAAGCGAAGTAATAATCATAGATCAAAATTTTATATTTCACTGCAAAGATACCGGTTTTAATGGAAATCAGTCAAATTTGATTCAAAATGAAGTTCAATCAATTTTACAAAACAATGTTAAAATACAATATAACATGAAAAAGCATTCATTTTTCTCATTGTCATGCTGCTTGGCGTAACTGCTCATG
This sequence comes from Bacteroidota bacterium, assembly GCA_041160955.1. Taxonomy (GTDB): domain Bacteria; phylum Bacteroidota; class Bacteroidia; order Chitinophagales; family Saprospiraceae; genus M3007. Next base: position 20,208 of record JBEAVK010000146.1, on the reverse strand, counting down.
CGCAACAAAAAGACCTCCCTATTTTCTCAGTTTTCTACAAAAACAAAGCATCCATTGTTATAGACTGATGCACCAGAGATTGCGCGTGGGTATTTTGGGTCAAACCATGAGTCGTGATGAACGTTAGCCAAAGTGCTTTATTTGTTTTGGTAGCATCTCTAAAAACACCGATTTTTTTACGGAGCGTGTCAGCGTATGCTTTTTCAATGGTAAAGGATTTGATGGAAAATTTCATTTCACACAAATTAATCACTTGGTCTCGGCGGTCAATGACGAGGTCAATTTGGGCTTTGTCTGTGCCGTCAGTTCCCACCCACGCAGAGGTTTGGGTTTGTACACTGCTCATACCAAGTGCATTTTTGATTTGCGACAAATGAAGGAGACATACCAAAAGTGGTTAAAAGCACAATCATGATTATTGGTACTCTTCACTGATCTAAATCTTAAAAAACTCATAAAACAGCGTTAATACAACATTAAGGAAACAGCGAAAATAGTAGCACTACCGTTTGACATTTAATTATTTACACTTTAAACTTAATTTTATGTCGCAACATTACAAGGTACTATTCAGTACGGCCATCCTTATGGCTATTTTTAGCATTTCTTTATCTGCACAAATCAGCAGCACCCCCAAACGCGAGGTTGGGCTTCGTTTCAATTCGCTCAATTTGGGCAGTGGTGATGGCTTTTCTGCTTTTTACAAAAAAGAAATTGGGGAAAACAAATACCGCCGTTATCGTTTTGGATTTGGTAATATCGGCTTCAGCCAAACTACTAATGAAGGTGAGAATAGATCAAATTTTAGCCTCGGTGCAAGCATAGCGGTTGGTACTGAGCGCAGGAAGCAACTCAGCAACAAAACAATATTTTACCGAGGATGGGAATGGAATGCGGGGACTAATTTCTCTCTAAGAAACCAAGAAAATTTTGATTATGGTCATCATTTCAATGTAGGCCTAGGTTATGTTTTGGGCTTACAACACGATATTAACCAACATTTCGCGGTGAATATCGAGGCTATTCCGGGTGTGGGGTTATCAAATACATACAACCGATCTACAAGAACTAACAGTTTCAATGTAGGAGCATCGGTAGGTAGTACGGTAGCTTTATCGGTGGTATATAAGATTTAAGTCTTTGATTATTCTGTAGTTCGTCATCCGATAAATAGAAACCATTGCAATGACGAACTAAACAACTGTACATCAGGTAATTTTTCAAGCGCTATTCCGGGATACTCGGGGTAGCGCGTTTTTTTTTTTGAAAAATTTTCTTCCTGCCATTGAGATTTGTTTGGAGGGTTCGTCTAACCTGCAAATGCTTTTTAAAAAGGCATTTGATTCAGCCCCATTGACCACACCTTCAAAAGGAGCATAGTCTAAAGGCTCTTAACAGATCAATATCATTGGGCAAAACGCACAAATTTTTTTCATCTTCAACTAAAATGTAGGCGCACCAGCGACACTGCTTCATAGTTGGCATTAAACTTAAATCAATAATGGCTTACGAATCAGGAGAATTTTTAATTAATCAGAGGCTGCAAAACTATAATGAGTTTCAGTCCGGAGCAACTATTTTCAACAACCAACTGCACGTTATGACTTCATGGGGGTTAAATGGACGAATCGATCTGGTTGAGACGATTTTTCCGTTAAATGACCTGATTGCACAAAACCCCGAAAATCCTGATGAACCCATCAGCGACCAAAATTTGAAGGACAGTGCAAAATGGTCTTCTACGGATATTTTAGAGGGAACGCAATCGGCAAAACCCTCATTGGCAGCCTTGCCTGCCAGCAGTCCAGATACTTTGTTTACATTTTACACCTCAACAGAAGAAGTAGAAAATATTTCTCCACCAATGTTAACATTAATCGGCGGAATCCTTGCTATAAGATATCCCACAAATGACACGGAGGATATAAGCAAGAATAACCAATGGAGTAATCCCATTACGTTGCTGGACAGCGATGGCATCAACATGCCAGTGCCATCTACCATCAGCCGAGACATTTGCACGACAGTTATCGGAGATAATTTCGTAATTGTCAGTTGTGCTTTGGCCTATCAGAGTCCCAAAGGTGCTGATCCGCGAGGTATTATTCATCTACAGCCTGAGACGGCAAATCGTTGTGGAACGTTTCTCGGAGTGTACGATAAAACCAAAATCGATTTTGAAAAAAATGTATGGAAAGCGGAATACAGCTCATATTTTGGGTTCAATAGTGATTATCAAAATAACGACACAAACAGAGTACTAATAGAATGGTTTACTCAGGTATCAGATAACGATACGCTGGATTATAATCTGCTGCTTATGTTGAGTAAGGGGAGTCAAGAAATACAAAATTATATTATACCCCTTACGATAAGTGCCGATGGAGCTGTGCGTTTTATAAATGACACTCCTGGGGATAATCTTTTTAATTCCCAAACTCTTCCGCCGGCACCTTATGCTTTGGCTACACTCAACCGTGATCCAACGGGAAGATTAAGAAGCTGGTTTACCGTAGGTCCTAATAAGCAATTAATCGCCTATTATGTGGAATGGGACAACCAAAACACCATCAGCCTAATTCCGACGACAAACACCATAACTCCCAGCGAAGAAAGCAGCTATAGCCCCAGCCCCTCTGCTGCGCTGATCTATATTGCTACCGAGGGACAATATGCAGGTACTGCACCTGCTACGAAACCTGGCTTTCCTGATTTGAAAACGAATAACTACCCGGTTTACGAATTTGTATTTTACGGCGAGTATCCCAAATGTCAAGTAAAGCGGCTTGCCACAGTACAAACCGTAACCGATTCTGACGACAACTTACGTACTGTGAACTTGCGACAAAGTCCAGACGTAGATTCGGCACCGGTCTTTATTATTGGCGGCATTTTTAACGGACCAATCCCGCTACCGTTGGAAAATTACCAAGATTATAACCCTGGGAGCGGTGAAATGAACGCCGGATCCTTAACTTATGGAACAAGCAGTAGTGTAACTAAGGGAAGGAAAGTGGAAAAATCTTTGACCATCGGCTTCGACGAAGAATTAAAAACGACGAAAGGGATAGGGCCAGATTACAAAATTTCTTTTGATGCTGGTACGGGGTCTGTAAATGAAATTTCAACAGAATATGAAATCATCAATAATTTTACGCAAGAAGCAAATATTCGTTTTGATAATGACTTAAAAAACCCTGTTGCCGAGCCGCAGGGGATCATTAAAAAAATGTCGGTTAACGTACAAATAACGGCCTACAGTTACCTTGATAATTACGGCCCTAGTATTATCGCAACCGGCAAAAATACATCGAAGAGTGGCATGGGTGGGGGCTCCATCCAGATCGGGTATAATGACACTGGCGATTTTTTGACGTTCAACCCCTACGATGTAACAGCAGGAGACCTCACCAGTTATACGGCCAAAGCTATTAATGAGCGGATGGTGCAACTCGGCTATAAAGGAAGCAAATACGGCTACGCAGACGATAATTATTTCGGCGATGTGATTTGTCAAAATGCTTTACCAATGGGCGATACTGATTATCTGGAAATGAGTTGGGATTCAAATGGCCGAATCACGACGGGTTTTACAGAAATACAAAATTCTTATCAGGAGAATAGTTGGAAATACGACGTAAATGTATCTGCAGGAATTAGCGGAGGCGAAGGATTCGAACTTTTTGGCCTCGGTGAAGAAGTTGAATTCAGTGTTATGGCCGACTTCGGCCTGTCCAGGGATTACAGTACCTCTGAAGATAAAGAAACCCAATGGGGGATTGAAATCGGCGAAAGCTGGGGACCGCCTAGCCCGGGCGAAAATTCTGGACCGAATAGTGTGGAACATTATGTCTTCAGGATTTACTTTTTGCCTGTGCCTACCACCCCTTCCATATTGCCAGTCAACGTTTGGACACAGGAATTATTCGACTTTCTCCCGTCCGGCAATGCTCTCACGCCACAGATTGATAAGAACAGTGCCTGCTGGAAAGTCGTATATGTAGTAACTGATATCATATACAAAAATGCGCCCGAAGTGACACATGACACATCATTAGATAAGCCTTCAGTTTATCGAAATAACGTGTAGCCAAATTCGGATAAGTAGAGTATCTGGCCAGATGAATGCCGCATAATCTATTCTACTGGATATTTTTCATACAACGCCACAACGGTTTAAATACAAGATAGTTAAAATCAATTCATTGTACCGTTGTGTCGTTGTTTGCATTTAGTACACGCTAAAATTGGGGCAGGTGATAAACCCGTTTATTTATCCTGAATAAACAACACTAAACAGGCTACTGGGCGGAATTTACGCCTTTAAGGTTTTTGAAACCAACAACCATGCATTCGTTGATCAAACAATAGTGCTAGATAAATCTCCAAACACAGTATAAATTTCAAAAAAAATCTTCATAATTCTCATCAAATATCAACTCAACATGGAAATTATTAATCAAATTCGATCCATTTTTAACAGACTTATTGCATCAAATAACAGTTCTGTTGAATCAGTTAATGTGCCCGCTGTACCAAACAATACCACTGTGGCACCAGATAACGCACCAGTTGTCGCCCCTGCTCCTGCAAGCACCGAAAGTAATGCACCAATTATTGAGTACAATCCAGATGTCAACAAAACGGTGATTTCAGTTTATGCAATTGAAGTGATTATCAATATCCTCAAGGATTCCGGTAACACGCGGGCAAGGATCACCAGTAGTGAAAGAACACCCGCTGCACAAGCGCAAGCGATGTACCACAATATTGTACTCAAAGGTGTGGATACTCAAAAAAGACTGTACGGCCCCTCTGGAGACAAGGTTATTGATGTGTACATCCAACAAAAAGCAATGGGCAAATCACCGAGCGAAATTTTAGAAGCAATGACAGCCAAAATTGTAGAGGTGGGGCCAAGCAACATTTCCCACCATCTTGCAGATTTCACAAAATTGGTGGTAGTAGATATTGCTCCAAGTTCGATTGTGCATCAAAATGAGTTTATTGCAACTGCATTAAAGTACAAAACAAATGGGATATTATCACAGTTTTTCTACCCTGGCAATGGAGATCCTGCTTATCATTTGGAGATTCCGAATAAGATTTTGGGGGATAGAGGGGTCGTGTAGGATATTAATCCAAAAATATCGCAGTTAAATCTACTTCCAAATTGGGAACAATAGGCGTGGTGAGTATATCGCCCTCGACCACAGGAGGCAGGCCAATGAAGCGCCCCTGTTCATTGAGTTGAAATACCTGAATGGCTTTTTCGATGGGCGATACGATCCAGTATTCGAGGACACCGGACTCTTGATAGAGATCAAACTTGTCGCGCATCTCCGTTCGGCTGTTGCCCGGCGAGAGGATTTCGATGATGAGGTCGGGTGCGCCATTGCAGCCTCGGTCGTCTAATTTGGCAGGGTCGCAGATGATAGAGATAGCCGGTTGAACAACGGTATATACTTCATCATCAGGTGTCGGGAATGAGCGGGTGAGGCGCACATCAAAAGGTGCGAGGAAGCATTCAGTAGTTTTTTTCCAAAGCGCATTGGCAATGTAATAGGACAATTTACTTCTGATATTGTGATAAATGAGCATCGGTGTTTCCAACTGATGAATCTTTCCCCGCAAGAGTTCCACCCGTTCCTGGAATTGCCAAGACCAATAGTCCGCATAAGTATAAGTGCCATTGGGATCCAATTGATCGAGCGAAGTGATAATCATGCGTTAAAATTTGATATTTTCTATACAAAGATACGTGGTTTGATAGAATCTAATCCAATTTAGTTCAAAATGGACCTCAAACGATTGTCAATATCCCGAGTATATATACTTCAACGTTGTTGGTTTTGTGCATAAAAATGGTATGGCACTCCCATAAAATCTATGCACAAAACCTAACAACGCTCGATATAAATATAGGACACTAGATTGACTAAAGAGCCCTTTGATGTTTCGTAAACATTCGCAGGTAACCCATTATGTCTGTAAATTACAAATACATATATTGTACTATTTACACCTTAAATCCGTTGTGCTTCCACTACTGCAAAGGCCACCATATTTACAATTTCGCGGACAGTACTACCCAATTGCAGTACGTGTACAGGTTTGCGGATACCCAACAAAATTGGGCCAATATAGTCGATATCGCCCGTTTCTTTCATCAAGTTATAGGCAATATTAGAAGCCGAAAGGTTAGGGAATATTAGGGTATTGGCGGGTTCGCCCGATAATTTAGAGAATGGGTAATTTTGTGCAACCAAGTCCATATTAAAAGCCAAATGCGCCTGCATTTCACCTTCTACAATCCAATCAGGGTATTTTTCCTGCAAAATTTGCGTTACGGCGCGCATTTTTAGCGCATCTTCGCCTTTAGCACTTCCAAAACTAGAATAAGTCGCTAGGGCAATACGTGGCTTAATATTAAACTGTTCCACTGCTTTTGCCGTGAGTTCGGTAATTTCCACCAATTCGTTTACCGTTGGGTTGACATTGACTGTTGTATCCGCAAAAAACAAAGGACCTTTTTTGGTTTGAAGGATATACATACCGGCCACACGATGGTTGCCCTCTTGTTGACCAATGATTTCAAGCCCCGGACGGATGGTATCAGGATAACTGCGTGTCAAACCAGAAATGAGTGCATCGGCATCGCCGGTATCGACCATCATTGCGCCGAAATAATTGCGCTTTTTGATCATTTTTAAGGCATCTGTTCGGACAATACCCTTGCGTTTGCGTTTTTCAAAAAACAGTTCGGCGTAGCGTTCCAATTGTTTTGGATCTTGAGGATTCCGAGTATCAATGATCGTTACGTCCTTCAAATCCAATTGATTTTCCTCAATAATCTTTTCGATCGCTTTAATATCACCCAACAAAATGGGAATACAAATTTTGTCGTCGCGTACTTGTTGAATGGCTTTTAGCACCGTGAGGTTCTCTGCGTCGGCAAAAACCACGCGTTTAGGATCTCGTCTTGCCTTACCAATAATAATCCGTTCGATTTGGTTGTTCAGTCCCAACCTAGTTTCTAATGCCTGACTGTAATCGTCCCAATCATCGATTTTTTTCTTTGCTACACCATCGGCAATGGCGGCCTTGGCCACGGCTGGTGCCACCGTAGAAAGCAAACGTGGATCCATCGGTTTGGGAATAATATAGTAGCGGCCAAAAACGATATTATTTTCGTTATAAGCCATGTTCACCAAATCTGGCACTGGTTTTTTTGCCAAATCTGCTAAAGCCTTTGCAGCGGCCAATTTCATATTATCGGTAATTTCGGTAGCGCGTACATCTAATGCGCCACGGAAAATATATGGAAAACCAAGTACATTATTCACTTGGTTGGGGTAATCGGTACGACCGGTGGCCATGATAAGATCATCTCGGACGGCCATTGCTTCGTCGTAACCAATTTCAGGAACGGGGTTTGCCATCGCAAAAACGATAGGATTATCTGCCATAGAACGCACCATGTCGGGTTTTACCAAATTGCCTACCGATAGCCCAAGAAATACATCTGCGCCTTTCATGGCATCTTCTAATTTTGCGTCCATTGGGAACGCATCGGAAGCAAATTCCTGTAGAATATCCGTCATTTCGGCGCGATTCGGGTGTAGTAAACCATTCAGATCAAACATGGTTACATTTTTGCGTTGCACACCCAATTGCACATACAAACGCACGCACGAAATGGCCGCTGCGCCCGCCCCACTCACGACAAGCCGGATATCTGCTGGTTTTTTACCCACTATTTCCAACGCATTAAGCAAGGCGGCACTTGAAATAATCGCAGTCCCGTGTTGGTCGTCGTGCATTACAGGGATATTCATCTCTTCGCGCAAGCGACGTTCGATTTCAAAACATTCGGGGGCTTTGATATCTTCCAAATTGATCCCGCCAAAGGTAGGTTCTAGCATTTTGACCGTTTGCACAAAAATATCTACGTCTTTGGTATTGATTTCAATATCGAAGACATCAATATCAGCATAAATTTTAAAGAGTACGCCTTTCCCTTCCATAACGGGTTTGGAGGCTTCTGGGCCAATATCGCCCAAGCCTAATACGGCAGTACCATTAGTGATGACGCCGACAAGATTACCTTTTGCGGTATATTTATAAACGTCTTCTGGATTTTGAGCAATTGCGAGGCATGGTTCCGCTACGCCGGGTGAATAGGCCAAAGACAAATCGCGTTGGTTTTCGGTTTCTTTGGTTGGCACTACTTCAATCTTACCTGGGCGGCCTTTTGCGTGATAGTACAACGCATCCTCTTTTCGTATTTTATTATTATCCATTAATGATGGGTGGTGGAACGGGTATTACTTAAAAAAAGGACGGCAAGGTCGGTATAAATAGGTAGATCGCCAAATAGAACTTGTTATTTTATTGTAATTAGGTAAATGTAGGGATATGGAATTTTATTTTACTTTTTTTCGCAATCGCTGAACAAAGGCAACTTCTATATCAAAGCTTTCCGCAATTTGCAGATCACTTAACATTGGATTTTTGGCTATGTATGCAAGTAGCACTTTTTCCATACCTCTTTTCTTACCTCTTTCCATACCTCTTTTCTCACCTCTTTTCTCACCTTCTGCGATACCTTCTGCCCTGCCTTTTGTAAAAGATTCTACAAAAAATTCAGGAATAAAAGGCAGCAATGAAGCCTTTTCATCGGGTTCAAGTTCATTTTCAATGTTCTTTGACTTTTTGCTAACTTTTTGTGATACGTGTACCATATAAAGAAATGTTGCTTTTATAATGGGTTACAAAATCTAAATACCCAAGTAAGTTTAGTATGTCATTTTATAACCTACAAGATTACATGCTTTAACCAATAAGTGAACATTGAATTTTATTTCAATTTTTTTCGCAATCGCTGAACAAAGGCAACTTCTATATCAAAGCTTTCCGCAATTTGCAGATCACTTAACATTGGGTTTTTGGCTATGTATGCAAGTAGCACTTTTTCCACACCTCTTTTCTCACCTCTTTTCTCACCTCTTTTCTCACCTTCTGCCCTGCCTTTTGTAAAAGATTCTACAAAAAATTCAGGAATAAAAGGCAGCAATGAAGCCTTTTCATCGGGTTCAAGTTCATTTTCAATGTTCTTTGACTTTTTGCTAACTGTTTGTGATACGTGTACCATATAAAGAAATGTTGCTTTTATAATAATGTTTAAAGACGAGTTCTCTGCGGTTTGTGCTGCAAAAATAATGACTTTTTTCCAATGTTCTTCTAAATATTTTTCATTTCTGCTGTATTTGAATGCCAAAAAAATATTTCTTAGGTTTATAAATTTTATGGCCTCTATTTCGCTATCCTTTAGATGCGAAATATCTAATATAACATAATCAAACGAGGGTACATACCTCAGGAGGTTTTGGGATGCTTTGGGAAAAAGTGTCGCTGGCGTTTCCTTTTTCAAGGGGGCTTGTCCGTGGTAAAGCAAAATAGGTATGGATAACGCTAAGTTTCGGCCTTGTTTCCTATCTTCTAACCATTTATTTGCAATATAACGGTTCAATTGCTCATAATTAGACTCCACTGACTTGCTGGGCTTATCACCTTTGTTTTCAAATAACAAATTGATCATAAAGGGTTCTACCGTTTTGGTCATTCCTTCGTAACAGATATCCGCAAAACTCTCCCTTAGATATTCGTCGATAAAAGTGGTATTACTCAACTTTAAACTTTCTACATCAATACATTCAAAATCTGCTGGATCTAGCGCATATTCAATGATTTGCAACGCAATTTCCCGCACCTGAAGTATTACTTTTGCGTACTTGTCGTGCGGCTGATGGAGGAATGACATACTGTCCATTACTTCCAATTTCTTTTCGGTAGTTTTTTTCTTTGCCATAATGAAGGGCAAAGGTAAAACATTTGTTTTTTATGGCAAAACAAAATGTTTGTTTTTTTAAAAATTTTACCAAAAGATAAGAGGACACCAATCCACCAGCATAAAACCTTACTTCATCCACCATACCTTCATTGCTTTCACATCAGTATCCATGCATGCTGCTTGTACCACCCAGTTTACATTGTTGTATCCGATTCCGTTGCTGGGTAAGGAAAGCGATTATAAGTCAATGGCGCGCCTTCGCGGGGCGTAAGTCCCTTTCCCTAGACCTATTAGCGGCGGTATTCATTTTTTTATAAGTTCTATTGCTTTTTCTAGTAACTCATCTTTTCCTGCTTTCCTGCCTTCAATTGTAGGTTGGACAACTACATCTATTTTTACTCCTTTTCGTTGAGTTTCTGTTTTATCTGCATAAAATATGCCTACTCCCGTTATGAGTGTTTTTTCTCCTCCGGCCATTTCAATTGTACTCGTACTTCCATCCGCACCGGATGTTTGACTTCCAATTGTTACCACATTATCACCTGTTTGTAAGCACATAATGGTGAATTCAGCGTGGCTTTGAGACTTTTCATTAACTAATAATGCAACTTTCCCTTTGTATTTGAGTTCATCCGTTTTACCGCAAGTATTGCCGTTTCTCCAAATAAATTTTCCTGGATAGTTTAAATCAGGATAGGTTACTTTATAAAAATCTCTTTCCTGTGAGTTTATATAAGATGAAATTGCATATAACGTGCTTTGAGGGTTATCTCTGAGGTCGAAGATAATACCTTTTGTGTCTTTAAGCACCTCCATAGCAATTGGGACTTCTTTTAATGTTAAACTCCCCATATTAATATAACCGATATTATCTTCAAGTATTTTAAAATGCTCTGTTATACGCTTCTTTGAGTATTTTAAATCTGCAAATAAATATCGCGATACTTTTTTCGTCTGAGTTTGGTTGTTTCGTATAAATTCTATTGTAACAGAGTCGGTTGAACCATTGAAAATTGCGTAGTGTAAATTATGCCGTTTCCTTGGGATATTTGAGCCAGGAATATACTTTTTTTTGTAAGCAAAAATATCTTCTATTGACTGATGCTCTACTTTGGTAATGATATCGCCTATTCGCAAATCATCTTTTTCCCCAAAAGTTTGATTGAAAAACCCAGTAATGACTACTTTTTCGTCAATGATTTCAAAAAAAGCAGGTATCCAATATTTGCCAAAAAATTGCCCTATCTGGTCTGTATAAAATCCCCCGTGACTATCGTCGATACTTACAATTAATTCCAGCATTGCTAAATGGAAATCCTGTTCATTTTTAGGGGCTAAAAACCTGGGAATCAATTGATTCAATACTACGTCCCAATTCGTATCTGTTTGATATTTATAAGGAAAGAAGTATTCTATAATATTCCAATAACGGAAAAGTGTAAGTAATCTAAAATCTTCATTGGTCCAATCAAAGTTATGGTAAATCAGTTCATTTTTGATTTTTATGTTATTTGGACCTTCATTTATAGATACATAATATTTTTTTCCTTGATGCCTATTTTGCTCAATAAAAATTAATTTTTTTGAAAGTTCTGGTGTCAATAGCTGCGTATTATTTAACCAGTTCAGATTAAAATTCTGATCAAAAATTTCGTGTGTACTTAATTTTTTACATTTTTTACATTCCTTAACTTGCCCTAAGCCTTGAATCCATTCGAGGTATAATTGCGATAAATCTTCTTTTGTAGTGGCTGCTTTAACTTTAGGCAAAATCCTAAATAATTCTTCATCCCAATTAAATTTACCATCTGCAACGTTAGGATGATAGTATTTCAAAAAACCCCAAATCTTTCCGGTTAAACCTAATTTTTCTATTTCAGAAATCCGTTGATTAGCAAAGGCGGAATTCAGCAAAAATATTACGCCCAATATAGTTGTTATTACTTGCTTCATTTTATTATATTTTTAATGTGAGTGAAGACGCGGTACCGACGTTTAGGAGGTATTTGGCGCGCTCCATGGTGTGTACTTGAAATAGTGTTTTGAGCGAGGTTCGTTGCAAATATACTGAGATATTGGGAATTATTGGCGCATCGTTGGTGTTTTTGGAAAATGCCTGTAGAAACGAGTTTTAGATAAAGGCATTATTTGTTAATATTGCGTTCCTTTGTATTAGAGACGATGTGATTGTATTTTTGTAAAAGCCGAAATTGGAGATTTTTGTTCCCGGCAATGCGTTTTTTGCTGCCATAATGGGGGTAATTACGGCGAAAAAAGGAAAGAAGCGGGCTGGCCTCAAAAATAGAATTACATCTTCTCAATTAATAAGATTTTTTAAAAAATAAAACAAACATGAAAATAATATATTGCGACAGTGGTTTTAGTCCCAAAGAGGTGGACTATATGTATGTTTCCCCAAAAGAAAAAGTGTACGACGATAAAATACCAAATATTAAACTACCTAAGTATTAAATATTTTCTCTACTTTTGCGCCAACATTTCATCATACCTTTTCTAAAATATGCGTCTGTTCTTTACCACCTTACTACTCGCCTCCAGCCTATATTTAGTGGCTCAACCTACCGTCTATAAAGATGCCCAAACCCTGATCACCGGAACGTGGGCATCGGGTGGCACAGGAGGCTCCGCCACACTCACCGAAGTAACAGGCGAAACCCCTCACGAAGGCACTAAACACTACAAATTAGTCTATTCCTTCGCAGAATGGTGGGCAGGCGTAGGTCTAAACATGGACAATTGGGGCGGCGCTGCGGCCCGTAATTTGTCGGGTTATTCGCATTTACGCATCGCTTATCGTGGATTATCTGCGGGGCAAAACCTAAAAATACAATTGCGCAATGGCACTACTTATGGGAATCTCATCGAAATTGGCGGTAACAATTCTGCTTACGCCGTTGTCGATATCACCATGTTTTCCCTTACCACCGGTACTACCCTCAATGCCAATGCCGTGCGCGAAATTGATATTAGCGTCAATTCTAACACACCAGCCGGCAGTGGAACGGTCTATTTCGATGCCATTGAAATGGTGAATACCGCTACGCCACCCGCACCTGCATCTGCCGCTACACAGGCACGCGCAGCAGCCTTAGGTACGGGCGTAAATGCTACCAACTGGCTGGAAGCCTACTGGCTGATACCCTTTAATGCCTATCCAGAATTTAATAAATACAACCGTACCAAAATCCGCGATTTGCACCTTGCGGGTTTTAGTACCTTCCGATTGCCAGTTACTTTTGAGCGATTGGGCAGCACGTCTCCACCGTACGCCCTCAATTTTGGTCATGTGGCTTTCGATTTAGTGGATAGTATGATCCTATGGGCTAATATTTATGATTTCAAACTCATCATCGATAACCACCACGGTTATACGCTCACCAATGCCAATTATGCCGCTAATATTCCGCGTTTGAAGGCTGTTTGGCAACAATTGACCGATCGCTACGATTACCTCAACCCGGAACAGTTCTTTTTCGAGATTTCTAATGAGCCTACCAACGAAATTTCTAACGCCAATTGGAAGGTCGTGGCCGATAGTTTGATCGCTGTCGTGCGTTTGAACGAATCGCAAACCCACTCCGTTTTGGTTGGGGCTGCGGAGTGGAATTCGGGTAACGCGCTGCTTAGTTTTACGCCTTTGTCCGATCCCGACATTATCTATACTTTCCACAATTACGACCCATATTTCTTTACACACCAAGGTATGAGTTGGACATCGCCCCCCAATTTTCCGCCGCGTACTTTTCCTCAAGCAGGCGAAGTGGCGGCGATTAATGCCTTGTTTACTTCCCTAAAAACTTGGGGTACCAATTACAGCGTCCCGGTCAATCTAGGTGAATTTGGGTGCGCTACCGCAGCCGATGCTACCAGCCGCTGCAATTGGATCAATACCCTCGCTAATGCCATCAATACCAATGGATTTTCCAATTTTTACTGGGATGCTATTACGCCAAGCGATGCCTTTGGGTTTTATACCGGTGGGGTAATCAGTGAAGCAACTTGTATTCCTTGTTTCAAAACCGCGTTGGGCTTATACCCCGTACCGCTGCCTGTTAGTCTGGATGCTTTTACCGTCACCTGCGAACAAGATAAGGTATTGGTCAAATGGAGTGCTTTTGTAGCAGGTAAAGGGATTGTTTTTGAAATAGAAAATAGTAGTAATGGCGGAATTGACTGGTCAACAGTTAAAACACAACAAGCACAAGAAGGCAATAATAATTATCAAATTGTAGATTATTCCACCACCCAAAAACTCTACCGTGTAAAAACAACGAACGAAAATGGAGCGGTGGACTATTCCCCTGCGCAATCCATTTATTGTGGCAAGCAGGGTGTGGTGCGTATTTTCCCAAATCCGTCACACGACCAAACCATAGTGCAAATAGAAGGCGATTCCGCGCTTTTGACCGATATTGCCATGTACGATATTGCTGGCCGATTGATCTTTAGTAAAGTATTCGATGTGGATCAACAGGTTCGTTTTACCATGATTCCTACTTCGCAATACCCCGCTGGCACGTATCTGGTGCGGGTTACGACGGATTCGGGCATGGTGGAGGTGCAGCAGGTTGTTGTGGATAGGTAACACCAATGAAACACAACCACAATTAAAAATTAACATTTAAAATTAAACGTTGGACATTTATAATTGAGCAAATCATGGAAAAACTACGCGTTTTTCTAGTGATTTAGGCTAAAAGTAGTGTCAAAGTCGTGTCCAAACCCAAGTGGACATTTACAGAATATTAGGATATTGTCGGGGCTGGGGGGTATCGCCCCGACAATAGGCACATTTTGTGGAAAGGCACGTTGGTGCTGCGGACAATGAGATTGTATTGGAATATTAAATATTGAAAAATTTCACACCCTAACAAAAATCCGCCCCTCAAACGGTCGTAATAGGGTAGGGGCACCCTCGGAATCCTCCACCGCATAATTCCCAATACATGTTTTCCAAGTTTGTTCTTTTACACCAGCAGGTAATAAAACAGTTTGATTTTCACTTGAAAAATTGCCAATTATCAAAACCTGCTCCGCTCCTAAAGTGCGCGTAAAAGCGTAAATATGCTCATCGGCGGGCAATAGATCGCAATAAGTCCCATAAGTTAAAACAGGGTTTTGCTGACGGAAATGTATCATTTTTTGATAAAAATGCCAGATAGAATGCGGGTTTTGACGCTCATCTTCAACATTGATGGTGTCAAAATTTGGATTGACTTTGAGCCAAGTTTGCGTCCCTTCCGTAAAACCTGCGTTGGGAGCGTTGCGCCATTGCATAGGCGTACGCGCGTGGTCGCGTGCGATACGATTGCACACCTCCAAAAACTGCTGTTCATCGCCACCTTGTGCTTTGATCAAGACTTGATAAGCGTTCAAAACCTGCAAATCGTTGTATTCCGCTACCGCATCAAAAGGGCAATTGGTCATACCAATTTCGTCGCCCTGATAAATACCAACAGTGCCACGTTGCGCAAGTAGGATCAAAGCCAATAATTTAGCCGATGCGGCATGAAATTCAGCGGTATTGCCCAATCTCGAGACAATACGCGGATTATCGTGGTTGCCAAAATACACATTTTGCCAACCGATGTCGCCCAAGGCCGTTTCCCATTTGCCAAAAATGGCTTTAATTTCGGGCAACGTAAATTCAGGTTTGGGCTGCAAAAAACAATGCTCGTAACGCGGCACAGCGTGGTCAAAATGATAGATCATATTCAATTCTTGTCGGTCGGTGCCGACATAAAGGTTGGCTTGTTCTGCCGACACGCCAAAACCTTCTCCAATCGTCATACAATCGTAGTGTTTTAGTACCTTTTCATACATTTCTTGTAAAAACTCGTGCAATCGAGGCCCATTGGCATAAAAAGACAAATCACCGTAGCGTCCTTTTGGGAAATTGGGAAAAGTCGTATCTTTTGAAATCGCAGCAATTACATCCATTCGGAAGCCATCAATGCCTTTTTTAAGCCAAAAGTGCATCAAATCATATACTTCTTGGCGCAAACGCGGGTTTTCCCAATTCAAATCGGGTTGTTTCTTAGCGAATAAATGAAGGTAATATTCGGCTGTATTGTCGTCGTATTGCCAAGCCGAACCACTAAAAAAAGAGCACCAATCGTTGGGAGGCAATTTTTCGCCATTTTCGCCAATTTGCGGCGGTTGCCAAATATAATAATCTCGATACGGGTTATCTTTTGATTTTTTGCTTTCTTCAAACCAAAAATGCTCATCGCTCGAATGGTTCACCACCAAATCAATGATGAGTTTCATCCCCCGTTGATGCACACCCGTTAGCAATTCGTCAAAATCTGCCATGGTGCCAAATTCTGGCATAATATCGCAATAATCCGAAATATCGTAACCATTATCGGCATTAGGCGATTTGAAAAAAGGCGATAACCACAAGACATCAACACCCAAAGCCTGTAAATAATCCAACGCACTAATAATGCCCTGCAAATCGCCGATTCCATCGCCGTTGGAGTCCTTAAAACTGCGCGGATAAATTTGGTAAACAACGGACTCTTTCCACCATTTTTTAGTCATATATAAATAGTTTTAAGCAAAATAATACATAATAAATACCATACTTCCGGTCAAAACACCCGCATAAAATACATCGGATTGATAAAAAAGCCGCTCGTTATCCGTTTTTTTCCAGTACCAAATAAAGAGCAGCAAAGTGAGTAGCGCAGCAGGTAAAGCCGCTATTTGAGGCGATAACACTTGGCATAAAACAAGACCAATCATTGGAATATGGATCAAAGCCGCCCTAAAAATCGCTCGTCGAATACCACCAAATTCAATCGTCAAACTTTCGGCCTCTTTGCTAAGTGGTTGCTTTTTATTCAAAAAAAGACTTATCGCAACCAATACCAACGAATCCAATACCGTAATGGCAAAAACCCGATACAAGAAATTGAGTGTTACTCCAAAAGTATCGCGTACCCAACCTATATTTGTCAGCACATTGGCATATAAATAATCGCAAAAAAGCCCCACTAAAGGCGAGCCTAACAGCGCAACGACTGCCGCAGTAGGATGCGTTTTGCGCCATAAAATACCCCAAAAGAATACGACGACCAAACCAGGTTTGATATAAGAAGTCTGATTGGCGATTCGAAGAAAAAAGTTATCCGACGAATTTGGATCGAAGGTGACAAAGGCTAAAACCGCCGCAATAGCGCACATCACAAACACAAAGCCCTGCCCGAAACGCACCACCCATTTGTCGGTCGCAGTAGGATGGAGGTATTTTTTATAAATATCAAATGCCATCATGGTCGAAACGGAGTTCATCATGGAGTAAATGGCCGAAAAAATAGCGCACATCAAACCCGCCAATATCAAACCTACAAACCCATAACCCATTGGCACGACGGTCTTGAGTAAGGTCAAAAAAGTATCATCCGGCTTGATCGAATCTGCACCGTAACGGATTTTGAACAGGTAAAAAGCCGCCGTTCCTGCCCCAATCGAAAAGAAAGGGATCAATAATTTGAGAAAACCAGCCGCGATGGAACCCAAACGGGCATCTCGATCGGTTTCGGCAGCCAAAATACGTTGCACTTGATATTGATTGGTAGTCCAGTAAAAAAAGTTAAGAATGGTCAAGCCCGTAAAAATGCCCAACCAAGGCAATTTGGGGTGATTGCTCGGCAAATAAAGGTGCATTTTCTGCGCGCCTGCTGCATCTAAGGCTAGAAGCCCCGAGAAACCGCCAATTTCGGGCTGCATATACACCAATGTCCCCATGAGCACAACCGCAATAATCATAATCACCGTTAGTATATTATCCGCGATCACTACCGATTCCATGCCGCCTAACACCGTAAAAAGAACGGTAATGCCCGCAATAATCATAATCCCTTGCCAGTAAGTAATCTCAAACGACGAACCGCCCAACAATAAACCCAAGGTACGACTACCGATATAAAAACCGCCAATCAACTGAATCATAATAAACGTAATCATGACAATGGTATAAGCCAAACGCGCATGGGCATTGTAGCGGGATTCAAGGAATTGCGAAAGGGTAAAAAACTGCCGTTTCCGATACAATGGAATAAAAATATAGGCCAAAACTAGGATGGCCGGCACCGCCCACACTTCATAATGGCTTTGGACAAATCCAATAGAATAGCCGATGCCCATCATACCGATAATTTGTTGGGCATGAATATTTGTGCCAAAAATTGACCCAGCCACCGAATACCATTTGAGCGAGCGACCAGCCATAAAATATGCTTCGGCGTTCTTTTTTTTGAAACTCGAATACAAACTTGCTACCACAAGAAACAGCAAAAGTAAAACAACGACGATCGAATCAACAAGACTAAGTGACTGGAGCATAATGGTATGGTATAGACGGATGGATGTGCAATGTTTTTACGCTTTCAATACTCCAAAAGTAAGCGGCGTTTCGGGTGTTTCTCTGGGTGTTCGCCCCTGCACAACCGATAATTTGATGTTATTAAGGTGGGGCAAAACGTATTTCCCAAATAATTCGCACTCCTCCATCAGCGGATAACCGGAAAGAATAAACGCTCGGATACCCATATCCATATAACGATTGAGTTTCTGAATCACCTGTTCGGGTGTACCTACAATAGCACCGCCACAGCCCGACCTTGCCCGACCGATGCCCATCCAGAGCATAGGCTCTACAAAATCATCGGGATCGGCATTTTTGCGAAATTCATCTTGGCGCAAAACGCCCAGCGATTTGGAATCTTGGGTGCGGTGTTTCAGTTGCTCGGCAACTTGCGCATCAAATTTGGACATCAATGTTTTGGTATATGCCTTTGCTTCGGCTTCGGTTTCGCGGACAATCACGTGCACCCGCAAGCCAAAATCAATGGTGCGCCCGTAAGCAGCAGCCCGTTCGCTCATATCTTGCATCGTGGCATAAATACTCTCTTCGGGTTCGGGCCACATCAAAAAGACATCGCAATATTTGGCACAAACATCTTTCGAGCCTGGCGAAATACCCCCAAAATAGAGCAATGGGCCGCCATTTTGCTGATAAGGTTTTGCAGCATCGGCTCGCATTTTGAATTGATAGATATTGCCTTTGAAATCAATTTCGTCTTGTGTCCATGCTTGTTTGAGTATTTCAATCACCTCGCCACAACGCATATACCGCATATCTGCATCTTCTTTTAAACCCGGCAAATCAGAATTGATGATATTGACCGTTAAGCGACCCCGAAGTAAATGATCGAGTGTTGCTAAGTGCCGCGCTAACATGGGCGGGTGTATTTCTCCTGTACGGATAGCAGCCAACATATTGATATTCAGTACCTTAGTTGCCATAGCCGAAGCAAAAGGCAGCACCTCCTGCCCTACGACATACGAAGTCGGCAACAGAATATTAGAAAAGCCCATTTGATCGGCAGTGGTAATAATATCGCTGCAATGCTCAAAATTACTTCTTCGAGTGGGGTCAACGGTACCCAAATAAGCGGTATCACCGCCGCAAAGGTCATCGAACCACGCAACTTCACAAGCACGCTCCTGTGTACGGATATGGACAGATTTAATTGGCTCGTATAACATAATTTTTAATTGCTTGTGCGGATGTTTTTTTGTGGGCGTAAATATAGGGTGGAGTTTTGAATTTTGTGGTTAAAATTAGGTATTTGGAGGGTGTAAGTGTTGGCGTGGTTGCGAGTATAATGTCGTCAACTTAATGGATTCCGACCACGGAGTGGTCAAACTTGAATAGCCCCGAATGCAATTCGGGTTCCATGTGGAAGTGTACGTTTAACAACCCTGCAAGGGTTGAACTTACAGCAATTTCCCATGTGGGTCAAAACTAAGACAGGATAGCAAAACGGATGAAACGGATCACCCGGATTTAAACGGATTCTTTTGAAACAATCCGCTCTAATCCGTTAAATCCGTTTCATCCGTTCTCCCATTGAACAACAGGGTGCATGTCACATGGGAAATGGCTGTTGAACTTAATGAAACGCGCATAAAACGTTGACGTTCAACCACTCCGTGGTTGTTAAAATACCCCCTTAATCCCTCGAATTGCATTCGCGGCTATTCACGTTTAACCACTCCGTGGTTGGAATATTGTTAAGTTGACGATATTAGACTTTGATCTATGCCAACACTACGCCCCAAAAAAAACGGCCACTTTGTTACAAAGCAGCCGTTTCAATTTCACATATTATAATTCATTAATTAATCTCTTTGTCTAGGCGCATTACTGTTGTTTGTCTTTTTCTTGTGGTTGGATCGACCCCAAGACCAACCAAAACGCAGTGTTGCCTGACCAAATGCGCCGGATAGTTTTTGGTCATCAAAACCATCAATATTGCTAC